>NZ_JBVYHB010000019.1:0-90387 GCF_056033425.1 Leisingera sp. SA32
CGCGTAAGCGGACCATTGGCCTGATCGCGGGTAGTTCGGTCGCCCTCGCGTCGGCGGTGACCTTCGTTGGGCAGTGGGAGGGGCTTCGTACGGAAGCTTACCGCGACATCGTGGGTGTCTGGACGGTCTGCTACGGCGAGACCAAGGGCGTGCGGCCCGGAGACAGCTACAGCCTGGCCGATTGCGATGCGATACTGGCCCGCGAGATCGTCGCCTATGAGGCGCACCTCGACCGCTGCCTCTCCGCTGACATGCCGGTGGGCATGAAGATCGCGCTGGTCAGCTGGACCTACAATGTCGGGCCCGGAGCGGCCTGCCGGTCGACGCTGGTGCGCAAGGCAAACGCTGGAGATCTGCGCGGCGCCTGCAATGAGCTGCCGCGCTGGAACCGGGCAGGGGGGCGCGTGATCCGCGGCCTGACCAACCGGCGACTGTCAGAGCGATTGATGTGCCTGCAAGCACTGGATGCAGAGGTGTGAGAGGGGCGGTCGTTCTGCTCGCCCTCGCGGCTTTGGCGGCTGCTGTCGGCGTTGGCTACCGCCAAGGCGCCGCGGACTGCCGGGTCGATCACCAGGCGCGCGAACTGGCGCGGATCGAGGCATTCCAAAAGCTGGAGGCTGCCCGTATCGAGGCGCTGCGCGCTCGCGATGAATTCTCACGCCAATTGGAGGAGAAGGCCCATGCGGATCCTGTTGCTGTGCCTCGCTGTATCGGCCCTGGCCGGGTGCGCCGGCTCAATGCGCTACGCTGAGGCTGTGGACCCGTGCGCGGCGCCGGTGCGTATCCCCGAGGGCTGGGTCAGTGATCAGCAGGTGGAGCTCCTGTGGTCCCGGGACCGGCGCGCGTTGCTGGATTGCGGCGATAGGGTCGAGGCGCTGTCGGGACGAAAGCCCGGCCCGTGAACAGGGAGCCTTATTCTATTGCCGGATTCGTGGATGTCAGCGGGCGATGGTCATTGGAATCTCGCCTGTTCCACTCAACCGAGTTGATCTCCCTATAGTAGCGTTTTCAGCGCGTCCTCACAAGACATGTCTGCGGATACTGCCTTCAAAGTAGGGGATCGATCTCTGACCGTTCAGAATGGAAACTCTATTTGTCTAGGTCACAATTTGGTGCATTTTTAAACGGTTAGCTCTCAGATCGGAAAGTTTGGATATATTTCTTTCCCGTCAATCTGCTCTTAACGGCTGCCGGAATAGGAAGTGTGCAAACCACTTGCGCCTTTCCGGCAAATCTCAATTAGAAAGAGCAAAACATGGCCACATCCCCCTCCCTTACCGACATCGTGTCCGAATTCCGGGTCAACACCGAAACGAATTCCGCTCAGTACGAGCCAAGCGTGGCTCCACTCTCCGGCGGTGGTTTTGTCGTAACCTGGACGTCATATGGACAGGATGGGGGCTACCACGGCGTCTATGCCCAGATGTACGACAGCGATGGCGTCAAACAGGGGGGCGAATTCAGGGTCAATACGGAAACATCCGACACGCAGGATGAGCCGGTTGTCAGCCCTCTTGCGGATGGCGGTTTTGTCATTTCCTGGACAAGCAACTGGCAGGACGGCTCTAGTGCCGGGGTTTTCGGACAGCGCTATGACAGCGATGGAACACCCGCGGGTGATGAGTTTCGAGTGAATACAACAACCACTGGCACGCAGGACGAACCTCAAATCACAGTTTTGGTCGGCGGCGATTTCGTTGTGACTTGGACCTCCTACGACCAAGATGGTAGCGATGCTGGCATCTATGGTCAGATGTTTGCAGCCGATGGTTCGACCATCAACGGCGAGTTCCAGATCAATACTGAAACAGATGGCACCCAAGACGCTTCCGATGTTACACTTCTACTTGATGGTGGCTTCGTCGTTACGTGGCAGTCCTATCAACAGGATGGGAGTGGCTGGGGCATTTTCGCGCAGCGCTATGCCAGTGATGGTACGGAAGTTGGAAGTGAATTCCAGGTCAACGCCACTTCGACCGACTCTCAAAAATCCCCAACGGTCGCGCCGCTTGTCGATGGCGGTTTTGTTGTCGCCTGGGCATCGTACGGTCAAGATGGCTCCGACTTTGGTATCGTAGCGCAGCGCTATAACAGCGACGGGACAACAGCCGGGAGCGAAATCCTGGTGAATACGACCACAACCGGCGACCAAAATACCCCGCATGTTACCGGGCTCAATGATGGTGGATTTGTCGTTACCTGGGTTGACGAATCGGGGGCGGATGGCGGTGGCGACGGCACATTTGCCCAGCGATATGCCAGTGACGGCACCGCGGTGGGCGGAGAAGAGCAGATCAACAGCCACACGAGTGATGATCAGAAATCTCTCAAGGTCGCGCAATTGGCGGATGGATCCCTGGTCTTTACCTGGCAATCCTCCTATCAGGACGGTCACGGTGACGGGATCTATAGCAGGATTGCCGACTATAACGTGGCGCCGACAGGTGGTGTCACAATTGCTGGAACCGCGACCGAGGACCAGACCCTGACTGCCAGCAATACGCTGGCAGATGAGGACGATCTTGGCACCATCACCTACCAGTGGCATCGCGCCGGTGACGACATTGATGGCGCCACCGGCGACAGCTACACGCTGACGCAGGACGATGTCGGGGCCGAGATCACGGTCACTGCCAGCTACACTGATGGCGGTGGCATTGACGAAAGCGTTGTCAGCGCCGCAACGTCCGCTGTGGCCAACGTCAACGATGATCCCACCGGCAGCGTCACGATCTCTGGTACCGTGGCCGAGGATCAGACCCTGACCGCAAGCCACACGCTTGCCGATGAGGACGATCTTGGCACGATCAGCTACCAGTGGCATCGAGACGGTGACGACATCGATGGCGCCACCGGCGACAGCTACACGCTGACGCAGGGCGATGTCGGGGCCGAGATCACGGTCACTGCCAGCTACACTGATGGCGGTGGCATTGACGAAAGCGTTGTCAGCGCCGCAACGTCCGCTGTGGCCAACGTCAACGATGATCCCACCGGCAGCGTCACCATCTCTGGTACCGTGGCCGAGGATCAGACCCTGACTGCAAGCCACACGCTTGCCGATGAGGACGATCTTGGCACGATCAGCTACCAGTGGCATCGAGACGGTAATGACATTGATGGCGCCACCGGCGACAGCTACACGCTGACGCAGGGCGATGTCGGGGCCGAGATCACGGTCACTGCCAGCTACACCGATGGCGGTGGCTTTGACGAAAGTGTTGTCAGCGCCGCAACGTCCGCTGTGGCCAACGTCAACGATGATCCCACCGGCAGCGTCACCATCTCTGGTACCGTGGCCGAGGACCAGACCCTGACCGCAAGCCACACGCTTGCCGATGAGGACGATCTTAGCACGATCACCTACCAGTGGCATCGCGCCGGTGACGACATTGATGGCGCCACCGCCGACAGCTACACGCTGACGCAGGACGATGTCGGGGCCGAGATCACGGTCACTGCCAGCTACACTGATGGCGGTGGCATTGACGAAAGCGTTGTCAGCGCCGCAACGTCCGCTGTGGCCAACGTCAACGATGATCCCACCGGCAGCGTCACCATTTCCGGCACGGCGGCCGAGGACCAGACCCTGACCGCAAACCACACGCTTGCCGATGAAGACGGCCTGGGCTCGGTCACTTATCAGTGGCAGCGCGGCGGCGTCGATATCGCTGACGCCACCGGCAGCAGCTACACGCTGACGCAGGATGATGTTGGCGCAGCGATCACGGTGACCGCCAGCTACACCGATGACGAAGGCACCGCCGAAAGCGTTGTCAGCACCGCGACCACAGCCGTGGCCAACATCAATGACGATCCCACCGGCAGCGTCACCATCTCTGGTACCGCAAAACAGGGTCACTCTCTGACTGCTTCACACACGCTTTCGGATGAAGACGGGCTCGGAACAGTCGTCTATCAGTGGCAGCGGGACGGTATGGATATTGCCGGGGCCACCGGCGATACCTTCACGTTGACCTTGGATGATGTGGGTGCGGCAATCACCGCGGTCGCTAATTATGTTGATGAAGAGGGCATTGCTGAGAATGTTTCTAGTTTAGCTACCTCTGCAGTTCGCTACGGCGACCTTCACCAAATCGATACGACCAATAGCGACGAAATGCGCGGGCGCAATGGCGATGACGTCCTTGCTGGCCGCGACGGAGACGACAGCATCATCGGAGGTTTGGGGCACGACTCCCTTAAGGGCAACACCGGCTCGGACAGCCTACACGGTGGGCGAGGTAACGACCTTCTTTTCGGTGGGAGAGAGGATGACCATCTCCTAGGAGGGAAAGGCAATGACACTCTCAAGGGCGGACATGGCGAAGATCGGCTCTTCGGGCGTCGCGACCACGATGAAATCTCCGGTGGTCGCGGGCACGACACACTCAAGGGGGGCAAGGGAGATGACTTACTCACTGGTGGATTTGGTGCGGACACCTTCGTCTTCGGCCGCAGTCATGGTAATGACACGATCACAGACTTCGGTCGAGGGAACGATCTGATCGAAATCACCCTGGGTGCAAGCTCCTTGGAGGAAATCACGTTCTCGCAATCCGGTGATGATGTTCTGCTAACTTTCTCCTCTACTACAGTGCTGGTCGAGAACACGACTAACGCTGAATTGAATGACGCGGATAATTTCCTTTTCACCTAAGCGAAACCAATTTGCACGGACATAGTGGTTGACCCTGAAGCTGTTTTGTCTCCAAAACACCGCCCGTTGGAAATTTTGTCCTGCGGGCGGTGACAGGCCGATGGCGGCTATGCGCAGGAAGCGCCCTTTGCAGAATCCTGCAAAGCACACCTGGTTGTCGCCCTAAGCCTGGTCGAACGCTGCGGCGCAGCTTTCGCATTGCCGCCGTTCGTGCATCGCGCAGCATTTTCCGAAGTCGAACGACGGCACCGCGGACACAGCCGACGTTCTTCTAAAGGTTCCCAACGACCGCTCTTAACATTTCCAGGCACTCCCCTCCTAATATCCTAAGGGTTTTTCTGACTCCCAAACAGGTTCTGACATGTGGTGGTGAAGCGATCAGCGAGCAGGTTCTCTGGAGCTTTCAGATGTGAAGCGATGACAATTTGCATCGGCGGCGTTGCATCGGTGAGCTTGATCGGTACAGTCCGACCACCATCGTATGTCTTGTTGTCCGCAGGTTTCATTGACAAAAGCGAAACACCAAGCCCGTTCGCTACGTAACATCGCACCGTTTCAATCGACGATGACCGGAACGCAATCCGAGGTTTGATATCGAATTTACTGAACAGGTTGAAAAAATAGTCCCGGCTTTGTGGGGCGTCAAAAAGTACGAATTCCTCATCGTCTATTTCAGAGATAGAAACGGACACTGTTGTTGCCAGTCGGTGATCAGGGGGGACGATCAGATAGAGGTGTGCCGCGGCAAGGGGGCGTAATTTAAACCGGGTTTCATCAAGACCAAGATCATAAAGGATCGCCAAGTCGATTTCATTTCGGCCTAGAGCAAAGATCAATTCTTCTTGTAAAAGTTCGCGCACATCCAAAACGACACCCGGCATATGTTTTGAAAAGCCGCTGACGATCTTTGCCAGGTAAAACGGGGCAATCGACTGAAAGCACCCAATACGCAATCGGCCAACTCTATGCGCCGCAATGTCTGCTGCAGCTACGCCCATTTGCTCTGCATAGACCAACATCTGCTCCGCGTAGCGAAGGAATTCAACACCTTGTGCGGTTAATTCCATTCCGCGCGCGTGCAGGCGTCTAAACAGCACAAGGCCTGTTTGATCTTCTAACTTCGCAACGGCTTGGGCAACAGCGGGCTGCGAGATACCAACGACTTGCGCCGCCGATGCGATTCCGCCTGTCTGTGCCACTGCCCGGAAGTAGCGGCATTGTTTAAGTGTTATATCTGCCATAGCACTTGATAAAGTTTTTCCACCCTAAAAGCAACAAAAAACAGCTTTATTTGTTCTTTCCGCCCCTGTACCAAACTCGCAATAGCAATCTAGTCGCGGGAGATACTCATGGATCTGAGTGAAATTATCGACTTAAAAGCCTTTCCAATTGACGATGCGGAATTCCGTGCAGCCTGCAAGAAAGAATTCGAGGAAGCGGGTGTCTTCGTGATGCCAGGATTTGTCCAAAAGAACGCGATAGACACGGTTCGTGACGAGGGCATCGCCAACAAAGACAAGGTCTTCAAGTCGACAAAGCAACATAACGTCTATTTGACCCCAAAAGATGACAGGTTCGCCGATGACCATGCGCGCAACCGCCTTGTGACCTCATCCAAGGGATGCATCACCGATGATCTGATGCCGCAGTCATCGCCCTTGCGCCAACTTTATGACTCCCCGATTTTCCGGAGCTTCCTGTGTGATGTTCTTGGCGAAAATGAGATGCACGGATACGCAGACCCGCTATCTTCCATCAATCTGCATTTTGCCGAAAAGGGGGAGGAGCTTGGCTGGCACTTTGATAACTCGTCATTTGCCATTACCTTGATGGTGCAAGCCCCTGAAAAGGGAGGTGAATTTGAATATGTAAACGCCGTTCGCGATGCCGATTCAGGCGAAATGGGTTTCACACAGGTTGATGAAATTTTGGACGGAAAAGCACCTGTTGAAGTTGTCGAGGCTGACGCCGGTACACTGGTTTTCTTTCGGGGCCGCAACTCTATTCACCGTGTGTCACCGAATGAAGGCGACCTGACGCGTATTCTGGCTGTTCTTGCGTACAATGCCGAACCCGGCGTCGAGCTTTCGGAAGCCGCCAGGATGACTTTTTATGGGCGGCTGAATTAAAGAAACGCGAACGCTATCACTTGGCAATGAAATAGCTGTTCGCGACCCTAAAGCCGACATTCGTGTGGCGCGCAGCATCATGCTGTATGGGCTCACTGCAGCCATACGGCGCCGCGGCGGCAAAGGCACAGCGACGCAGAACCTAGCCAGGCCGCCAGATGACGCCAGCCAGCCCAAAGCGGACGCGCCCGCTACCGCCGTTCACCCTCTACAGCTCCCGCAGGTTGGGCGGGAAGAAGTCATTCGCTGCAGTTGCGAGCATGGATTGCCCCTCCGGGGTGAGCCGACATTCAGACAAACGTATACACGGGGTTTCTTTCCGCGGCACGGAAGGCGGCTGTGAGCCCGAAGCTGGCAATAATGCGGAGTGGATATCCCAGATAGTTGGCAACATTAAATCCGATTCAATATCGGCCTCATGCCGATCAGCCCGGTGATTGGGCCCGCGGCAAGAATTGCCAGCAAAAAGGGCCAACCCAAGGCCTGCGCGACAACGGGAGCATATTGCACGGTGAAAATGGTGAGAAAGAGAAGAGTTTTGATTGCGCGATGCTCGATCGGAACTTGAGCGGAGAGTATTCGGATGAGTTTGCCCTTGGGTTGGTGCAGCAGGGTGTGACTGTGATCCTTGCTACCGGGTATGGCTCGCCAGGTTCTGCGGCTGAGATTACCGCCGTATCAAAGCCATACGATCAACAGATGATCGAAGAAGCATTCCGAAAAAGCGGTCACTTAGCTTAGGCGCGCAGTGAGCGCCACCCCAGGTGTCACTAAGCTCAAGTTTTTCTGAAGCCTGATCCGGCTTATCGACTCTTTAGACACCAGTGTGGCGGGCGTCTGCATGACTGGGCGTCAGATTAGGTAGCCGTGGGTTTTGCTCTACCCGCCGCATCGTGTAAGATGCCTAAGAAGAGGTCTGGAGTGAGCAGCAAATGGATACCCCGGAAAGCATGCAGCAGCACCTCGCTGCGATCGTCGAGGGATCTGATGACGCAATCATCACGAAAGGCCTCGATAGCGTTATCCAGAGCTGGAACCCAGGTGCAGAACGGCTTTTTGGCTATACTTCTGAAGAGGCGATTGGACAGCCGATCACGATGCTGTTTCCAACCGGTCGCGAAGACGAAGAAGCAGACTTCATTGCACGTTTGCGCAAAGGCGAGAAGATCGCTCATTTCGAAACGATCCGAAAACGGAAAGATGGTACCCTTGTTCCGGTTTCGCTGACCGTTTCGCCTGTCCGTGACGCAGATGGCAACGTGGTCGCTGCTTCAAAGATTGCTCGCGACATCACACTTCGTCGCGCAGCCGAAGAGCGGCAAAAACAGCGGGCTCAAGAGGGCGAAGCTCTTCTTGCAGTGTCGCAGAAGCTTCTCGAAGACGTTTCCTTAGAGAACTTCATTCAGTTCTGTCTTGATACCGTGTGCGACGTAGCGCGTATGGATGCCGGGCATCTTCAAATGGTGCAGGGACATGGTGAGACTGCCCATTTGCGTCCTACTGGGATATGGCATTTGTCCAGCGCCCATTTCGAACCAATCACGGAAGAGACAGATCGAATTCAATTTACTCTTGGGAAAGGGTTGCCGGGTTTGGCCTGGGAGACCGAACGCCTTCAGTTTATTGAAGATGTCAGTTGTTCAGAGCGGTTTCTTCGGCGGCAGATCTTTGATCAGGTAGGATTGTTAAGAGCTGTTGCATTGCCTGTGTCACAAGGCGGAAAAGTCTCAGCAGTCATGGAATTCTTCGGTGCGTCCACTGCGAAGCTGGATGCAGATACACTTCGGATGCTGCAAACAGTCGGCAGCCAAATCGGTATCGCGATCCAGCGCAAACAGGAAGCGGAACATCGCGAAACACTGCGCCGTGAAATGAGCCACCGCGTAGGCAACAGCCTGTCCGTCCTTGCCTCTATTTACCGCAGCTGCTCTCGTGCGGCTCAGAGCAAAAGTGAACTCGATGAGGCTTTCCTTGGTCGTCTGATTGCGATCGGCCAAGCAAACCGACTTGCGATTGAAGATGCCACTCAAGGTTCCAGATTGCCTTCTTTAATACGCGAGTCGATCGATATCTTTCCCACGAAGGATCACGTAGAAATCAATGCGATAGATCTCCAAGTCGGCTGTGAAAGCGTCATGCCACTGGCGCTTATCTTGAATGAACTGGCTACGAATTCTCTAAAGCACAATGATCTGTCGACCGGCGGTCGGCTGTCTATAGACGCATGCTACAACGATGAGGCAGACCAGGTGCTTCTTAACTGGGCAGAGCTGCACGCTGTCCCATTGACGACTACTCCGCCAGAACCGACACGCGTCGGTTTTGGAACTCAACTTATGCGGTATATGATCGAAGGTAAGCTTGGAGGCAATTTTGAGAGACAGTTAGACCAAGCGGGCCTCCGGGTGGCCATTCGCGTTCCACGAGATCGAATAGAGGCGTAGACCGCTTCGTCCGCATCTTCCCAGTTCGTTGACGGCGCGGCGAATGACCGGAAGAAATCCGGGGGTCTTGTCAGCGACTCGACGACCGGTTTGGCGAAATTTGCCGCGACGCCGCAATCGCCACGCTGCATGTGCAGGAGTTGGGTGGGGCTCCAAGCTATCAGATTTGCTGCGCCCGCATCAGGCCGGTTGGTCCTGTGTGAATTCGCCTTCGGCTTCACCTTGCACCCGAAGCGAACGACCGGTTCGGTGAAGCTGCGCTGCGGCGCTGGGCTACTTTGGCAAGGTCTGGTCTGGGCCGGTCATGCCTGCTGCCGAATCTGAGAAAGCTCGACTTTGCAAAGGTCACTAACTGCGCTCCTCCGACATCCGTACCAAGCGCAGCATCGCCGTGGTCTTCTGAGCGATCCGGAGGTCCGCTCCTGGGAAAGCTTTGCATTTGCAGCATGACCTGTGCTGCGCCTGGCGCGAATGTCTAGTTTGGGCTGCGAACGGCCTTATGCACCTGCTGCTGGTAAGGGCTCCCGCCGCTGGATGGTCAATTACCGGCTGGCAAATCGATTGAGTGCCGCCTGAATGGCGAGCGGACGCATGACCGGCACGTGGGTGTTTGCTATGCCGATGGGGTTGATATTGGCGCAGCCTTCATTGACGCCGGTAACGCTCTGGATTGCCGTCGATACTCAGGTGGCCGATATCGCCGACTTGAGACGCCCGCCGCAAAATGTCGGATCCGGCGGGCGAGGTCCCGCCGGTAAATTCAGAAAAGGAGGCTGGGCAGGCTATCTCTTCTGCCTTCCGGCGCCCCACCAGTCTTGAGCATAGAATGGCCGACAGTTCCCGCGCATGTTGTCCGGTGAGACGCGATCTTCTGGGCAGTCTGCCGCTATGAATCCCAATGTTTTGGGTAACTCAGTGTCGGCTCCGGCCATCTCTACGAACCGCTCCCTTAAATAGCGCCCGTGGCGGCCGCAGTGGTTGCAGCAGATCTCTACTGTGGGGAGGGGGTAGTCTCGGGCTTTCACGGTCAGGGAAACTTCGAAATCGTGGGGTAATCGAGCTTCTAACCCATTGATTTATTTAGTGGTGAATTTTCTGCCCACGGGGTTGTTGTATGGTTTAAAATCAACAACTTAGCGGTTTTTCTGGTAGACCTAGCAGGAGAAAGTTCGAACCTGCTATGGAAGGAACTGTCGACGTGGCAGTACACCCTGAGTTTGGAGGACTTCCCTGCCGATAGAGCATAACTTAATGGCAATCTGGCCAGCTACGAAAACGCCTCCATCATGTCCCGTTCGAGGTCTGCGATCTCACGGCTGACACACTTGCGGAACAGTTGGTCCAGCTCTTCGGGTTTCATCAGGTCAAGTGTCGCGCGAGTCATTCTAGGCATCAACACGCCGATTTGCTGCTTCTTTTGCTCGTCATCAAAATTATCGAAGTCGGGGAAATAACCGGTGTGATCAGCATTGTAACGAATTTCGTGATATGCCTTTACGAACCGCTTCAATCTGTCCATGTCTCCGGCGGTCAAGTGTTTTTTTGCATTTGATTTTACAAAGGCATCCAACTGCTTCAGTTGTCCGGTGTTTTTTGATTGGGAAAAGAAAAACAGCCAGCCAATTTTCCTGCCTTGAAAATGGCAGCCTGAAATTCGCAAGTTGAGCTTCCAAATCAGTGGGCCTTTGTTCATGGCGTACTTCATGGCCGAAATGAGCTTCATAATGTTTAGAAACATTTTTTTAAATGAGGCTTCTCGTACTTCAATGTTTGAAAGGCAGAAGTGGTATCCAAGGTAATCGATGCCATCACCCAATGGGACGATGATGCTTTTACTTCCTTTCCCAACCTTATGGCACACGATCTTGCGTTTCGACTTCATTGTCGATGGAACCGACTGTCCGAGGTTTTGTACATCGAGTGTCGGGCCGATCATTAGAATGTCATCTACAAATCTAAAGTACTCAACGTTGGGCAACGCTCGCAATTGGGCATCGATGTCTGCCAAGTACAGAGATGACAGGAGGTTCGAGATGCTCAAGCCTTGCGGCACACCTACAGTATTCAGATTCCCGGCACTTTTCCTCTTGCCTGTTGGTGTTGTAATTGCATTCTCGATCAAATGCAGAATTTGCTTTTTCCTAATTCTGCGGCGCAGAACTCTCATAAGAATTTTATGGTTAATCGACGGGAAGTAGCTTTGAATATCTAGTCTTAGGTAAGAATGGTCTGCAGGGCTTAGAGAGGATACTTGGTGTACTTGTTTTATCGTCGAGTGCGGAACTCGGGAGACATGATCTGGATAAATTTGTGTGAGCAGCTCAGAAAGAAACTTTAGTACGAGTTTGTCTCTGACAGTTGGTATTGAGAGCTGCCTCGGGGGCTTGGAAGCTCCTTTGGATATAAGTTTTTCTTTGTATGCCGTGAACTCGTAAGTGCATGTGTTCACCTTTCTAAGTATCACGTCAATTTCGTCATCCAGTCGACTAGAGAATGTGTCAACGGATACGCCGTCGCGGCCGATTGCAGATCCTTCGGAAATAAATTCGTCAAAAATACCGCGGAGTTGAGCGCGGCCAAAATGGGAGTTAAATAGATCGGCGGGCGATGGCAGTTTTGTCATGGAAGCTGACATGCAATTAGGATGTATGTACCAAGACCGAGTCCAAAAACAGCCGCGGTGGCAGCCCAAAAGCACGCCGTTCCGATGACGTGTTTGGCGAGCATCGGGCCGGTCCAAGTAATCTCTTGTCTGTCTCTCCCCCAAAGCTTGCGATTTCCGAAGCAAGTTCTGGCCAGTACGAGAGATTCATAGTCCCAATCACTATGGTTCTCGTAACCTCCGAGAATCTCGTGGTATTGGCGGCTCAACTCTTTTTCATCAGAGTAATCGCTGTCATGCAGCCTTTGTAGCCGAAGGTAACACTCGCGATGCAGCACGGCCGTTTCGCCAAATCGAAAACCAAAGACAATTACTGAAAACGCAAAGACAAAGACCGACACGACAGCGGTGAAGATGTCGAGTGTAGCAGTGTGCTGTATTGACCCACGAACCACCGCCCAAGCGATGACACTAAGTGAGAGCCAACTTAGCAAGATGTGTGAAACACGGTCGTAGCGACGAAGCCGCTGCTCCGCATGCATACGACTTTTCGCAGTTATCCAGATGACAGTCTTGGTTTCGTTATGCGTGTCAGTGGTCATACAATGTCACTTAATTAGAGGTGGTGTGTGCGAGGCAAAAATCTGGTTCTCATTTCCTCCGAAGAAGATAGCCGTAGCTCCAGCTAAGCTGCACTTCCCAAGTTTAACCCGTTACCGAGCTGGCGGCAGAGCCGCGCCCCTCGCACACACGCTGAAGATGAAGGTTGGCTTGGGCATTGTCCAGAACCTTTCGTCCAGAACCATTCGCATTTCGACAAAGCACGAATGCTTCAACCTGCCTTGGCAACAACTTTGCGTACCATTGATTGTACTTGCCTCTGATTCGCCTCATGGAGCATCCACTTCGACCATGGGGGGGGGGTGCGGTGTGCGGCTTGTCACTCAACGTGACAAGGGTGGATTTTCTTCATTTTTTTGTCGGTTTGGCAACCAGCACAGTGTGATCTCACGTGACATGGTTTGCTCATAAAGAGTAATAAAAACAATTCATTGACCGGATTTCGTTGCGGCGTCATCATACTAAGTGGGAGTTTGAACCACCTCTCTTCTCTGAGCCAGTATCGAGGGAGACGTGTCGTGACCGGTGACAGCAAGCTACGCACAAACGCTCTGCATTTAACTGTCTGTGGCACGGCGACAGGCAAAATGGAGACGTTACCTTCCGAGCAAAAACTCAAGCTGGATACAAATGTCCAAGAAGATACAGGAGCTTTGGAAGCTGAGCTACGGGAGGCGATACGTCTCATTTGTCTGAACTTCGTGGACTTCGGCTTCGGAGTGCACCCACATCAACAGGCACTCGAGAAGGCAGCACGCGACAACAACGCGGGTAACAGTAACAAGCATAACAATTAGCGCTGTAACCTTTGTCGGGTTCAAACTCGATCAAAACGGAGTTTGGAGCGATGTCCACAATTGCAAATTTGCGTTCAACTACTTCTCATGCGGTTATCTACTGCAGGGTTTCATCAATTAAACAAACCGTCCAAGGGACTGGCTTGGAAGGTCAAGAAACGAGCTGTAGGGCCTATGCACGGAGCAAAGGGTACACGGTTCTAGCTGTTTTTACTGACGACATGTCGGGGAAAATTGAAGATCGGCCTGGGATGGGCAAGCTGCTGAGCTTCTTAAGAAAACGCAAGGGTAGCACGATGGTGGTCGTGGATAGCTCCAGTCGATTAGCACGGAAGGTGCATGTTCATCACAACCTGAGTCTAAAGATCGCGTTGTCTGGAGGCTTACTTGATAGCCCAACAGGTGAGTTTGGCGATGACCCTGCCTCACACTTTCTGGAAAACATTGTTGCTGCTACAAATCAGCATCATCAGGAAATAAACGCGGCGCAGGCAGTTAGCCGGATGCGATCAAGGATAGAGAATGGTTATTGGCCATTCAGACCTGCGACCGGTTACAAGCACGTTCGGCAAAAGTTCAAAGGTAAAATTCTAGCGCGCAACGAACCTCTGGCGACTATCGTGCAGGAGGCTCTCGTTGGTTTTGCAAATGGGCGGTTCAAGTCGATAGCGGAAGTCAAACGTTTTCTGGATTCTTATCCAGAATTTCCCAAAGACTATGGCGGGAGAGAAGTTCGATTTCAACGAGTGAAAGACCTGCTTACTCGACGCATCTATGCGGGATATGTTGAATACGAACCTTGGGGTGTTTCACTGCGAGAAGGGCAGCATGAAGGCCTTATTGACTTAGCGACGTATGAGCAAATTCAAACCAAACTGGCAAGTAGGCAGTTTGCTCCTGTGAGAAAGGACATTAGTGCTGACTTCCCGGTACGAGGGTTCGTGGTTTGTGACCATTGTGGTGTTCCATTGACTGGAGGTTGGTCAACCAGCCAAACGAAGCGGAAGTACCCCTACTATTTGTGCCGCAATAAAGGCTGTTTTGCCTATGGCAAATCTATCAGGCGAGACGATCTTGAAGGAGAGGTGGAGGCGACGCTTCAGGCGATACAGCCCTCAAGAGAGTTGCTGGGGATCGCGAGGGAGGTCTTTCAGCATGCTTGGAGCCAAAAGGCCGCGGCAAGGGGAAAGAGACAGCGCTCCTTGCAGGCGGAACGAAGTAAACTCAGCGCGGGAATAGAAAGGGTTCTGAGTGTGATTGTAGACGTGCAGACACCTACGG
This sequence comes from Leisingera sp. SA32, assembly GCF_056033425.1. Classification (NCBI taxonomy): domain Bacteria; kingdom Pseudomonadati; phylum Pseudomonadota; class Alphaproteobacteria; order Rhodobacterales; family Roseobacteraceae; genus Leisingera; species Leisingera sp. SA32. The sequence goes on from NZ_JBVYHB010000019.1 coordinate 14,535, forward strand.
TTCTCAAAGCACTTGAGGCTAAGGTTGCTGAACTTCAGTACAAATTGGCACTGATCGATGATGCGTTGGATAAAGAACAGCAACCCGTGCACTCGTTTGAAAGTTCTTTTGAACTCGCGATGAAGTTCTTGGCAAGGCCTTGGGAAATTTGGAAAAATGGAGATATTGCGATGAAGAAGGTCGTTCTGAGGCTGACATTCCGACGGCCAATTGCCTACTGTCGCGAACACGGTCTTAGAACCCCGCAATTCACCAGCCCATTCAGGGTTTTACAAGGCATCAAGAACGGGAATGGCGTTTTGGTAGGCCCGGCAGGATTCGAACCTGCAACCAAAGCGTTATGAGCGCTCTGCTCTAACCGTTGAGCTACAGGCCCGCCATGCCTGCTGGTTAGGCAAAGGCGGGCAGGAGGTCAAGCGGTGATTGTGGCCGGATCCGGCGCTGGTGGGCGGCGGTGCATCTGGCTCAGGCGCTCCACCGCGCCTTCGATCACCAGCTCACGCCGTTGGTCGATGCAGTGGCGCGAAGGAAAGATGGCAAAGGCATCCTTGTCGGGCGCCCCGTGGCTGGGCAGGACCTGTTCGTAACTGCCCTCCCGCAGCTGTTGCGCGACGAAGAACCGAGGCGCGCGGGTGTAGCCTGTGCCGTCGTTCACCGCCTGCATGATAAGTTGCGGATCATCCGCAGTGAAGCCGACCCGGATCGGGGCTCGATCTCTTGGCCGCGATAGATTAGCGGGAAGAAGCCGCGGGTCTGATCCTCGTGCAGCTGGATGAATTTCAGCCGTATCAGGTCTTCGGGGCGGTGTGGTCGGCCAACCGCGTCCAGATAGGCGGGTGTGGCAAACAACACCGTTTCCAGTGCCGCGATCTTGGGAGCTACACCGTCGGTGTTCCCCAGCTTGCCGGTCCGAATCGCAAGGTCATAGTGTTCGCGCACCACGGCGACCAGCCGGTCTTCCAGCCGCATCACGATGTTCAAATCTGGTTGCTGCTGGTTCAGTTCCAACAGCATCGGGCCGATTACCCCGCGGCCCAGAAAACTGTTCACACTGATCCGAAACGTCCCGGAAACGCTGGTCGACAACGTGGCTAATTCGGCCGTCAGCCGGTCAAAGCCGCTCAGCAACCCCTGCGCATGGGTGAACACCAGGTCCCCGGCACGGGTTGCGCGCACGCCTTGGGCTGTGCGGTGCAGCAGCCTTTGGCCCAGCAGCGCCTCCAACTGCTTGATCTGCTGGCTCACGGCGGATTGAGTCATGCCGCGACGCTGGGCTTCCCTCGTCCAGGGCCACTGCCAATGTCTCCAGAAGGGAAAGCCGATCCATGTCGCACCTATTAGCGTCACTTATACCTGTTATCTTCGGTTTTGGACTGATCCAGGCCTTGCCTGCCTCTTATGTGATTGAGGCAAGGGTATTTCCCCGCTCAGATATTGGCGTTTCTTATGAGTATCACCCGGAGATCCCTGTTGAAAGCCGCCGCCGTCGCCCCGGCCGGTGCGGTGCCCACATTGGCTGGCACTGCCGCCGAAGCGGCGCCACAGGGGCCCGCACCGGTTTTGAATCAGTTCACCCTGGGCAATGCGCCGGTCACAGCGTTGCTGGATGGGCATTTGCCAGTGAAACCTGAATTCTTCACCGGCTATGATGCTGCGAAGGCGGAAGCGGCGTTGGCTGGAACGCTGCACAGGGAAGGTGACAAGGGGCTGGAAATTCCGGTCAACGGCTATCTGATAGAGCAGGGCAGAGAGGTCACGCTGATCGATACCGGTACCGAACAGCTGATGGGGCCGGATCTGGGTGGGCTGCCTGCGGCACTGGCGGCGGCGGGAGTTGCGCCGGAGCGGGTCTCAACCGTGCTGCTGACCCATATCCATCCGGACCACAGCGGCGGGTTGCTGGCGGCGGACGGCAGCGCCGCCTACCTGAACGCTGAGTTGGTGCTTGCCGAGGCGGAATGGGACTATTGGCACGACGAGGCGGTGTGGGCTGGGGTGCCGGGCGCAAGCCCCGGGTTCTTCCAGACGGCGCGGAGCAGTGTGGCGCCTTATGCTGACCGGTTGAAGCTGCTCCAGCGGGAGGGCACCGCCACCCGAGGGCTGAGCGCGGTGCCGTTGCCGGGGCATACGCCGGGCCATACTGGTATCGTGTTGGACACCGGAGACGCGGCGCTGCTGTTCTGGGGGGACGTGGTGCATGCGGCGGCGCTGCAGTTTGCGGAGCCGGATTGGACCATTCCATTTGATGTCGATCAGCCACTGGCGGCGCGGACCCAGCGGCAGATGTTCGACCGTGCCGCGGCCGATGATTTGCTGGTTTGCGGTATGCATCTGGACTTCCCGGGGCTGGGCAAGGTGCAGTGCTCTGTCACGCGTTACTGCTTTCTTCAGGCACCTTGGCAATTTGGCCTGTCGGTGGGCAAAAAAAACCTGCCGAACCGCCTGTGACGGTGCGGCAGAATCCATTGTTCCCTTCTGCGGCGCCTTGCGTTAAAGGCTGCGCAACCCAGTTGAAGGAGCCAGATGATGACCAGCGGCAAGAACGGTCTGACCTATGCAGACGCAGGTGTGGACATTGATGCGGGCAACGCCCTGGTGGACCGGATCAAACCGGCCGCGAAACGCACCAACCGCTCTGGCGTGATGAGCGGGCTGGGCGGTTTCGGCGCGCTGTTTGATCTGAAGGATGCAGGCTACAGCGACCCGATCCTGGTTGGCGCCACCGATGGTGTCGGCACCAAGCTGCGCATCGCGATCGACACGGGCGTGGTCGACGGCGTCGGCATCGATCTGGTCGCCATGTGCGTCAATGATCTGGTCTGTCAGGGCGCGGAGCCGCTGTTCTTCTTGGACTATTTTGCCACCGGCAAGCTGGAAACCGAAACCGCCGCCCGCATCATCGAAGGCATCGCCGAGGGCTGCGTACGCTCTGGCTGCGCGCTGATTGGCGGCGAGACGGCTGAGATGCCGGGTATGTACCCCGAGGGAGATTTCGACCTTGCGGGTTTTGCCGTCGGTGCGATGGAGCGCGGCACTGCGCTGCCGTCCAATGTGCAGGAGGGCGATGTCTTGCTCGGGCTGGCCTCGGACGGGGTGCATTCCAACGGCTATTCGCTGGTGCGCAAGCTGGTGGAGGTCTCGGGCCTGAGCTGGGATGCCGACTGTCCGTTCGGGACAGGCACCCTGGGCGAGGCGCTGCTGACGCCGACACGCCTGTATGTCAAGCAGTGCCTGGCGGCGGTGCGGACCGGCGGCGTGCATGCGCTGGCGCATATCACCGGCGGCGGGCTGACCGAAAACCTGCCGCGCGTGCTGCCCGAGGATCTGGGCGCCGACATCGACCTGAACGCCTGGGAATTGCCGCCCGTGTTCAAATGGATGGCCGAAACCGGCGATATTGCCGAGGCGGAGATGCTGAAGACCTTCAACTGCGGCATCGGCATGATCCTGTCGGTCTCGGCCGAGCGCGCCGATGAACTGGTCAAGGTGCTGGAAGACGAGGGCGAAAGCGTTGCGCGTCTTGGCACCGTGACCAAGGGCGCGGGCATGCGCTACGCGGGCAAGCTGCTGTGAGCCACAAGCGGGTTGCCATCCTGATTTCCGGCGGCGGCTCCAACATGGTGTCGCTGCTGGACAGCATGACCGGGGACCATGCCGCGCGCCCCTGTCTGGTATTGGCCAACAATGCCGATGCGGGCGGGTTGGCCAAGGCCGCCGCGGCAGGCGTCGAGACCGCGGTGGTCGATCACCGGCCCTACCAGGGCGACCGGGAAGCTTTCGAGGCTGAGCTGGTCAAGCCGATCCTGGCGGCGGGCGCCGACATCGTCTGCCTTGCAGGTTTCATGCGGGTTCTGACCGCTGGTTTCGTGGCGCAGTTCGAGGGGCGGATGCTGAACATCCACCCGTCACTGCTGCCCAAATACAAGGGCTTGCACACCCATGCCCGCGCGCTGGAGGCCGGTGACGCCGAACATGGCTGCACCGTGCATGAGGTCACACCGCGTCTGGACGATGGCCCGATCCTTGGTCAGGCGCGGGTGCCGGTGCATCCGGGTGATACCCCGGAGGATCTGGCGGGTCGGGTTCTGGTGCAGGAACATTTGCTGTACCCGGCGGTTCTGCAGCGCTACGCGGCGGGCGACAGGACACCGGTTTTTCTGGGCTGAGCGCGTCGTTTGGCCCGGTTGATTGCATTGCCGCGGCCAAGCGCGTATCACAAGCCGACCCAGATGAGATTGAAAAGCCGTTATTGATGAAAACCCTGACCACCACCGAAGACTTGCAGGCATTCTGCGAGGCCGCCGCCCAGCATTCCTATGTTACCGTGGATACCGAGTTTCTGCGTGAACGCACCTATTACTCCAAGTTGTGCCTGATCCAGCTGGCCTATGCCGGCGATGGCGAAAACGATGCGGTGCTGGTGGACCCCTTGGCCGAGGGAATCTCTCTTGGGCCGCTGTATGATCTGTTCCGCAATGAAAATGTGGTCAAGGTATTCCATGCCGCGCGGCAGGATCTGGAGATCTTCTGGGTTGACGCCGAGGTGTTCCCCAAACCGCTGTTTGACACTCAGGTTGCGGCGATGGTCTGCGGGTTTGGTGAGCAGGCGGGCTATGAGACCCTGGTGCGCAAGATCGTCAAGCAGGGGTTGGACAAGACCTCGCGTTTTACTGACTGGTCGCGTCGCCCGCTGAGCGAAGCGCAGAAGACCTATGCACTGGCCGATGTGACCCATCTGCGCAAGATTTATGAGTTTCTGGCAGCAGAGCTGGAAAAAAGCGGCCGCTCTCATTGGGTGGCCGAGGAGTTGCAGGTGCTGACCGATCCGGCCACCTATGACATCCAACCGCGTGAGGCCTGGAAACGGGTCAAAACCCGGACCTCGTCGGGCAAGTTCTTGGCGGTTGTGCGCGAGCTGGCGGCCTTTCGTGAGACCTACGCGCAGAGCAACAACGTGCCGCGCAACCGGGTGTTCAAGGATGACGCTCTGGTCGAGCTGGCCTCGACCAAGCCGCGCACACCCAGCGATCTGAGCGGCTCGCGCCTGTTGCTGCGTGAGGCCCGCAAAGGGGCCATTGCCGAAGGGATCCTGGCGGCTGTGGCCAAGGGCGTGGACTGCCCGCCGGAAGATCACCCGAAGCCGGACCGCAGCAAGGAAAAGATGCAGGTGAACCCGGCACTGGCGGATCTGCTGCGCGTTCTGCTGAAGGCCAAGACCGAAGCGGAGGGCGTGGCGGCCAAGCTGATTGCGCCCAGTTCGGATCTGGACGCGATTGCGGCGGGCCTGCGCGATGTCCGCGCTCTCAGCGGCTGGCGGCGCGAGGTGTTCGGCGAGGATGCGCTGCGGCTGTGCGAGGGCCGGATTGCCCTGGCGGCCAAGGGGCAGGCTGTGCAGGTGGTGGAGCTTTAATGCGCTTGCGCAGCGAGAGCCATGGTGGCGTCCGGTGCGCGCGTACACATGACTAGAGGGCCGCGTCTCCTGGGAGAGCGGCCCTATGTTATGCGTGCAGGACAGAACGAAGAGTCAGCGACGGCGGCTTTCGCGGGCGTTTTGTGCACCGTTGACCCGAACCACCCGGATCGCAGCCAGCTCCTGTGAGGAGAGGCTTCTGGCCGCATGAACCGTGCGCGTTGTCTCCGGGCCGACGCGGGTCGGCTCCTGCGGATAGGTGACACGGAAGTCGAGCGTCAGCACACCGTCTGTCACCTCACTCGCGGGGCGCAACGACACATCATAGGCGCCCTGGCGGCTGCTCAGCGCCGTGGCGTGAATGATGGCACCTGTTGTGGTGCGCTCGATCCGCAGGTCGCTGATCTGGGCTGCCAAAACGCTGAGATCCTCCGCTTCGGGCCGGGCAAAGACACCACGTCTGCGGCTGTCCTCGGGGATCAGCGGGTTGGCGCCTGCGGCCACCGCTGCTGGCGCCGGTTCGGAGTTGCCGAACCAATTGACCGGATTGATCCGCGACTCCTTCCAGCCACAGCCCGCCAGCACCAGCGCACCGGCCAGGGTCAAAGCCAATGGTTTTTGCATCTGTCCCGCCCTACTCAAAATGTCTTTGTTAGGGAGTACCCGATTGGGTGCGGCTTGAAAAGCGGTTGAAAAGCTGTGGGCAGGGGCTTAGGTGCTGATCAGCCCCGAAAATTACCGAAACTGAGGATGGACCGACGATGGCCGCAGCCGCCTTTGAAGAGATCGTGGAAGACTTCGAGTTCATAGAGGACTGGGAAGACCGCTACCGCCATGTGATCGATTTGGGCAAGGCGATGGAGCCGCTGGATGACGCGCTAAAGGTGCCCGCCACCAAGGTCGATGGCTGTGCCAGCCAGGTGTGGCTGCATGCCATCATCGAGGACGAACAGTTCCGGTTCGACGGCGACAGCGATGCGATGATCGTGCGCGGTCTGATTGCGGTGCTGCGCTGTCTTTACAACGGGTTGCCGCTGTCCGAGGTGCCAAACGTGGATGCCAGAGCAGAGCTGGGGCGGCTGGGGCTGAATGAGCATCTGTCCTCGCAGCGTTCGAACGGGCTGCGCGCGATGATCGAGCGTATTCGCGAAACCGCCATGGCGAAGGCCTGATCGGCGCACCGCGATGGCGGCGCCGAGGGCGGCAGTGGCGAAGGCCGCAACGGCGAGGGGCGAGCCCCTCGTGCTCCCCGGAGTATTTTCAGAAAGACGAATGGGTCAGCGGGCCCAGTTGGCTATAGCGGTTTCGAGATCCCCGTAGCCGGTGTGGCGGTGTTCAAAAGCTAGCCCCATACGGACCGCACAGTCGCGGGCTTTTTCGACCAGCCTGGGGTCATTGACCTGGGACTGGTATATCAGTTTGGTGTAGTTGCCGAACACCATGTCGCGCAGCTCCGGGTGTTTGTCGAGCCCCATAGGGCGCCAGACAAAGGCGTCGAACTGTTTGACGAGGAAATCGGTTAGGTAGAAGGCGGTGATTTCACCCCCCTCGCTGCGATTGGCAAAGGCGTCATTGCCCTCAAAAAAGGAATAGCAGTGCGGGCCTGCCACCATCTCGACGCCCAGGTCCGCGCATTTGCGTTCCAGCGCGCCGCCGGTGCCGCAGTCGGCATAGACCACATAGATCTGGTCATAGACCGCCGAATGCTTGGCCACGGCGCCGTCAACGGCGTCGGTGATCTGCTCTGGATAGAGGTGCAGCTTGGCGGGCAGGCAGGTAAGGTCGATGTGATCCAGCCCGTTCTTCTCCTTGATATCAAGGATTTCGCGCGCGAGCGCGCCGCAGGCGATCAGCAGGATGCGGCCGGTCTTTTTCTCGGGGGCGGCCAGGCCCTGTTCGGTGAGGGAGCTTTCCTCAAGCGTGCGCCCGGTCGGGGGGCGGAAGGCAGCCCGCTCGGTCAAGCGGGCTGCGCGTCCTTTGCGTTTCACGTCAGGCGCTCATCGCGTTGTGCTTGCGGGCGACAAATTCTTTGGCGGTTTCCACCGCCACCGCAGCATCGCGACAATAGGCATCTGCACCGATTGCCTTGCCGAACTCTTCGTTCAGCGGCGCACCACCAACCAGCACGATGTAATCGTCGCGCAGACCCTGCTCGACCATCGTATCGATCACCACCTTCATGTAGGGCATGGTGGTGGTCAGCAGCGCCGACATGCCCAGGATGTCGGGTTTGTGCTCGGCCATGGCTTCCAGGTAGTTTTCGACCGGGTTGTTGATGCCGAGATCAACCACCTCAAAGCCTGCGCCCTCCATCATCATCGACACTAGGTTCTTGCCGATGTCGTGGATGTCGCCCTTGACGGTGCCGATCACCATAGAGCCCATGCGCGGCGCGCCGGTTTCGGCCAGCAGTGGCTTCAGGATCGACATGCCGCCCTTCATCGCGTTGGCCGCCAGCAGCACCTCGGGCACAAACAGGATGCCATCGCGGAAATCGGCGCCGACGATTGTCATGCCGCCGACCAGCGCCTTGGTCAGAATGTCATAGGGAACCCAGCCGCGTTCCAGCAGGATGTTGACGCCTTCTTCGATTTCCTCCTTGAGACCATCATAGAGGTCGTCAAACATCTGCTGAACAAGCTCCTCGTCATCGAGTTCCGAGAGGATGATGTCTTCTTCGTCTGACATGCGCCTAATCCTTGCTGACGGGTGGTTCCCCGTGTTGGCCTAGTTTTGGAACTTTTGTGACAGAATGCCGCTATACGACTGCATTATTTGCGACATTGCTGAAGTCCGAACCGACGTATAGGGGGAAAACCGCGGATTTCATAATTCGGATTTTGCATGGAAATCTTCGTTTTCGCTCATTTGTTCTTTATTTGTTCTCAGCCTTCGCGCATATTGGCGCCATGACGACCATGGACCCTGCCGCCCCGATGCGCCGTAAAGCGCGCGCCAGCCTCAGCAATGCGGCGGGGCGGTTCGACATGGGGCGGGAAGCCGTGGACGATGGCTGGGCGCAGGCGCAGGAGCCGGAGTTGATTCCCACCGAGCTGCGGTTTGAAACCGCGCGCAGTCTGATCTCCTACAACCGTTCGCCTGACCTGCCGTTTGACCGCTCCATCAACCCTTATCGCGGCTGCGAACATGGCTGCATCTATTGCTTTGCCCGGCCCAGCCACGCCTATTTGGGGCTGTCGCCGGGACTGAATTTCGAAACCCGGCTGGTGGCGCGCACCAATGCCGCAGAGGTGCTGCGCCGCGAGCTGTCGGCGCCGCGCTACAAGGTTGCGACGCTGGCGGTCGGCACCAACACGGACCCCTATCAGCCCTGCGAGCGTGATCAAGGCCTCATGCGCGCTTGCCTGGAGGTGCTGCGCGATTTCAACCATCCGGTGGCCATCGTGACCAAAGGCGCGCTGGTGGAGCGTGATATTGACATCCTGGCGCCGATGGCAGCGCGCGGGTTGGTGCGTGTTGGGGTGTCGGTGACGACGCTGGATGCGGATCTGTCCCGCCGGATGGAGCCGCGCGCACCGCTGCCCGCGCGGCGTTTGGCGGTGGTGCGGCGGCTGTCGCAGGCGGGCATACCGGTGCGGATCATGACCTCTCCGGTGGTGCCGGGGCTGACCGACCATGAACTGGAAGCACTGCTGGCAGCGGGAGCGGAGGCTGGCGCGGATGCGGCCAGCTGGATCATGCTGCGGCTGCCGCGCGAGGTATCAGAGCTGTGGCAGGACTGGCTGGCGGAGCATTTTCCGAACCGGGCCGCCAAGGTGATGGCCCGGCTGCGCGAGATGCATGGCGGGCGGGATTACGATCCGCGTTGGGGCCATCGAATGCGCGGCGAGGGGCGCTATGCCGAGATGATCGCGCAGCGATTCAAGGCAGCCTGCAAGCGCCTGGGCCTCGCCGAGCGGACGGCACCGCTGCGGTGCGATCTGTTTGCCCGGCCGCCGCAGCCGGGCGACCAGCTGGCGCTGTTCTGACGCTTTGAGGACAGACGCGCGATGCTTTCGTGGTATCCTGCAGCACCAACCACGGAAAGGAAGGTGTGCAATGACTGCCGTAGCAGTGAAAGCACGGGTGACCGGACGCGTGCAGGGCGTGGCGTTTCGTGCCTGGGCCCGGGCCGAGGCGCTGCGCCACGGGCTGACCGGCTGGGTGCGCAATGAGCCGGATGGCTCTGTGCGGGCCCTGCTGATCGGACCGGCCGCCAGCGTTGCCGATATGGTCCGCCGCATGGGGCGCGGACCGGGTGCGGCTTCGGTCAAGGACGTGCTGACGGAAAAAGCCGCGCCGGACCCGGAGGTGCGGGGCTTTGAAATTCGGCGCTAGCGCGCAGAAAGCGCCCTGACAAGGGGCTGCAACCCACGGGTGGCTGATCGCGCAGCCAAGCAGAGTGCCGGAACCGGGCTTGGCCAGCGTGGATGCGGACCGGAAAAAGAAAAACCGGCACCGCGGGACATGTGCGGTGCCGGTTCAGACGTGTTTCACCTGCGTTTCGGCCAAGGTCTCTGGGCGCAGGTGTTTAGGCGATGCGGCGGCGCGCCAAACCGGCTGGCCTCCGCGCAGCCGACCGGTTCAGGCGCGGCGGCGGCGACGCGAGCGGCGCTCGCTGCCAGATTTGTCATCGTCGCCGGTGCCATCGCCTTCGGAGGTGAAGGGGCCCAGCACTTCGACGATCTTTTCCAGCGCCGGGCGTTCGCCACGGGGGCGGCTGTCGAGTGCCGCGCGCATGGCGCGCAGGTGCTCGGGCATCGTGCCGCAGCAGCCACCGATGATCTTGGCGCCGGAATCCCGGGCCATCACGGCGTATTCGCCCATCAGCTCGGGTGTGCCGTCGTAGTGGATGTGGCCGTCGACATATTTGGGAATGCCGGCGTTGCCCTTGGAGATAATGGCGCGTTCGGTGCCCTGGGCGGCAAAGCCCAGCACCGTGCGCAGGATATCTGACGCACCGGTGCCGCAGTTGGCGCCAAATGCGATCGGCGCGTTGTCGAATTCCTCGACCAGCTTGGCCAGATCGGCGGAGGTGACGCCCATCATGGTGCGCCCGGCAGTGTCAAAGCTCATGGTGCCACACCACGGCATATCCGCCAGCTTGAAAGCTTCGGCGGCGGCGCGGAATTCCTCGGGGGCGGAAATGGTTTCCAGCCAAAGCACATCGACGCCGCCTTCCTTCAGCGCATCGGCCTGCTCGTGGAACATCTCCACCGCCACGGCGTGGGACATGTCGCCGACCGGCTCGAAGATCTCGCCGGTGGGTCCAACGGAGCCGGCCACGGCGATCTGGCGACCTGCCTTGTCGGCGACCTCGCGGCCCAGTTCGGCGGCGGCGCGGTTCAGCTCGCGAACGCGGTTCTGCGCGTCATGCAATTTCAGCCGGGCGGCGGTGCCGCCGAAGCTGTTGGTCAGGAACAGATCGCTGCCAGCATCGACGGAGCCTTGGTAAAGCGCCGTGATCTTCTTGGGTTCCTCCACGTTCCACAGCTCGGGTGCGTCCCCCGACTGCAGACCCATGGCAAACAGGTTGGTGCCGGTTGCGCCATCCGCCAGCAGCACGTCGCGAGTGTCCAGAAGCTTGGTGAAAGTATTGGTCATTGGCCTAGTCCCGTGTCAGCAAACCGCCACGGCGGGCCGGGCGGCGATTGGGTATCCCGCCCGTCTGTCACGGCCAGTCGGCAAGGGCAATTCCATTTTCTTCATCTTCATTATGAATGGACCGCCAGACCTGTGGTCCGTCGCATCAGCCCGATCAGGCACGCGCACGGCCGGTGCTGGTCTGCACCGGCGTATCATCGCGGTTCTTCACTCACCTTCTTGCATCATTTCCTGCTGCGCCTTCAGCTGCAACGCCAGCAGCTTCGCGCGGATCTGATCTTCGCTCACGCGGCTGCCGAGGTCGGCGGACAGCTTGCGCACAACGTCTTCGTGGCCTGCTTGTTCCAGATCCGCCGATACCACCGATTGCGCATATGCACCGGCTTCGCTGCCGGTTTTTCCCAAGAGATCCGCGGCCCAGAGGCCGAGCAGTTTGTCGCGCCGCGCACGAACCCGAAACTGGATATCCGCGTCATGTACAAATTTGGCCTCAAAAGCCTGTTCGCGTTCGTCAAATAGCGTCATGGCCGATCCTCATTTACCAGGGTACTCCTGTAACAGATTGGAGCCTGATTTCGGCGCAGGGCAAGAAGAATATGGAGGCACGTCATTCACGGGGTGCCGCGACAGGATGGGTGTGCGCTCCGTTTGTCTGTCGGAGGGCCCAAGGCGGCGCGGTGGGGGCGCTGCGCGCTTGCGGCTGAAGCGCCCTTGGCTTATGAGGGCGGCATATATCAGGGCCGGATTCCCGGCATTGACCCCGAAAGGTTTGCAATGGCGCGTCGCAAGAAAATCTACGAAGGCAAGGCCAAGACACTGTATGAAGGTCCGGAGCCGGGAACCATCGTGCAGTACTTCAAGGATGATGCCACGGCCTTCAACGCCGAAAAGCACGACGTGATCGAAGGCAAGGGTGTGCTGAACAACATCCTGAGCGAGTTTTTTATGTTGGGCCTCGGCCAAATCGGCGTGCCGACCCATTTCCTGAAGCGTCTGAACATGCGTGAGCAGCTGGTGCGCAGCTGCGAGATCATTCCGCTGGAAGTGATCGTGCGCAACTATGCCGCGGGCAGCATGTCCAAGCGTCTCGGCATTGACGAGGGCACCCAGTTGCCGCGCCCGATCGTGGAATACTGTTATAAGGACGACGCCCTGGGTGACCCGCTGGTCACCGAAGAGCATATCGCCGCATTTGGTTGGGCGAGCCAACAGGACATGGATGACATCCTCAGCCTGGCGCTGCGCGTGAATGATTTCCTGTCCGGCGTGTTCCTCGCCGTGGGCATCCGCCTGGTCGACTTCAAGATCGAGATCGGTCGCGTTTATGACGGCGACTTCCAGCGCCTGGTTGTGGCCGACGAAATCAGCCCCGACAGCTGCCGCCTGTGGGACATCAACACCGGCCAGAAGCTGGACAAGGACGTGTTCCGCCGCGACCTGGGCAGCCTGACGGATGCCTACTCCGAGGTTGCGCGGCGGCTGGGTGTGATGCCCAACAACCCGCCGGCGCCGGGCAAGCCGACGCTGGTGAACTGAACAGACATGCCCGCTGCGCCTGACCGCAAGCGGGCATTTTGAGTATTATTGGAAAGATGAAGCCCGCATCGGGCTTCGCCATCGAAAACCTGAGGGATAATGCGATGAAGGCACGGGTGCATGTGATGCTGAAGAACGGGGTTCTGGATCCGCAGGGCGAGGCGGTGCGCCATGCGCTGGGGGCCTTGGGCTTTGACAAGGTCGAAGGCGTGCGTCAGGGCAAGGTGATCGACCTGGACCTGGCTGATGACGCTACCGAGGCAGACGTGACCGCGATGTGCGAAAAGCTGCTGGCCAACACGGTAATCGAATCCTACAGCATCGAGATGCAGTGATGAAGGCGGCGGTAGTAGTCTTTCCCGGCTCCAACTGTGACCGCGATCTGGCGGTGGCGTTTGAGCAGGCCGGCTTCGATGTGTCGATGGTCTGGCACAAGGACAGCGCGTTGCCCGAGGGCGTTGACATCGTCGGTGTGCCGGGGGGATTTTCCTATGGCGATTACCTGCGCTGTGGTGCCATCGCCGCGCAGTCGCCGATCTGCAAGGCTGTGGTCAATCACGCAGAGCGCGGCGGCTATGCGCTTGGTATCTGCAATGGGTTCCAGATTTTGACTGAAACCGGCGTGCTGCCGGGGGCGCTGCTGCGCAATGCCGGACTGAAGTACATCTGCCGCACGGTAGACCTGAAAGTGACAGCCGCTGACAGCGTCTTTACCGAAGGCTACAGCGCCGGGGATGTCATTGGGGTTCCGATTGCGCATCACGACGGCAATTATTTTGCCGATGAGGCCACCGTCAAAGCGTTGCAGGACCAGGATCGGGTTGCCTTTACCTATGACGACAATCCCAATGGCTCGGTTGCGGACATTGCCGGCATCCTGTCGGAAAACCGACGTGTCCTGGGCATGATGCCGCACCCTGAGCGCGCCGCGGACGAAGGTCATGGCGGCACTGACGGGACAGCAATGTTCCGCGCATTGGCTGGCATGGTCACCGCTGCGTGACTTGAGAAGCCGGGGCGGTCGCAATAGGTATGTGTTATGTCCGCCCCGCGCAAAGATCTGAAGAAAACCAGTTCCAAGGCCCGTTCGCACACGATCTCGTGGCGCGCACGGCTGGCTTTGCTTTTGTTCATGGCGGCGGCGGCAGTTACCGTCTGGACCACCAATCGCGCCCTGACGCATCGGTTCACCGAAAGCACGCGCAACCGCGCTGAGCTGCGGCTGGCGCTGTACTCCGGCAATTTGCTGAGCGAGCTACGCCAGCATGCCATCGTACCGCAGCTGCTGGCGCGTGATCAGACGCTGATTTCGGCGCTGCAATCCAATGACTTCTCGTTGTCGACGCAGCGGCTGATCTCGTTTGTCGATGAGATCGGCGCGGCGTCTATCATGCTGTTGGCGCAGGACGGGCGCACTGTGGCGGCCACGGACCGTAATCGGCTGGGCGAAAATCACCGCAATGCGGCCTATTTTGTCGATGCGGTGCGGGCCAAGTCGACGGTGTTCTCGGTGATCCCCCGTGAGGTGGGCGGCTATCGCTTCACCTATTCGCGGCGGATCATCGATGCCACCGGAGTGCTGGGCGCCATCGTGGTGGAAGTGGATCTGCAAAAGTTCGAACGCGCCTGGGCGGGGATCTCCGACGCGGTGCTGGTCACGGACAGCACTGGCGCGATCATTCTTGCCACCGAAGCGCGCTGGCGCGGCCTGAAGGAGGCCGAGGCGCTGACCCTCCAGACGCCGGAGGGCGCGATCCAGCGTGCGATCCGGGCCACCACAGATTGGACGGCGCTGCCGCCGGATGCCTATCTGCAAGGCGAGGCCGTGATGAGGCTGGAAACGCGGGTGCCGTTCCAGGGATGGCGGATGGCGTCTTTTACCACCTATTCCTCGGTGCGTGAGCGAGTGAGTGCGGTTCTGGCGCTGGAAATCATGGGATTCGCCATTCTGTTGGCGCTGGCGTTTTACGCGCTCAGTCGCAAGACGGCGCTTCGGATGGCGCTGTTCCAGCGCGAGTCGGCAGAGCTTCGCGTATTGAACTCCCGCCTCCAGCGGGAAATTGCCGAACGCGAGCGCATGCAAAAGACCCTCGCGGTGGCGGAGCAGAGCCTTGCGCAAAGCTCCAAACTGGCGGCTCTGGGCGAGATGTCCGCCGCCGTCAGCCACGAGCTGAACCAGCCGCTGGCGGCGATGAAAACCTATCTGGCGGGGGCGCGGCTGCTGCTCAATCGCAACCGCCCCGATGAGGCGCTGGCCTCCTTTGGGCGCATCGATGATCTGATCGAGCGCATGGGGGCGATTACCCGCCAGCTGAAATCCTACGCCCGCAAGGGGGGCGATGCGTTTAGCCCTGTGAATCTTGGCGATGCGCTGGCCTCCAGCCTGTCGATGATGGAGCCACAGCTGCGCCAGCGACATGTGAAAATCACCCGGATTCTGCCTGAGGAACCTGTTATGGTGATGGGAGACCGGATGCGGTTGGAGCAGGTGATGGTCAACCTCTTGCGCAATGCGTTGGACGCCACCAAGTCTGTGGACGACCCGGAGGTGGAAATCCTGCTGGCCGCCGGCGAAACGGCGACCCTGTCGGTGCGTGACAACGGGATGGGTATCAAGGACTTCGACAACCTGTTCGAGCCTTTTTACACCACCAAGCAGCCCGGCGACGGGGTGGGTTTGGGGCTTGCCATCTCCTCTGGGATCGTCAACGACCTCGGGGGACGGTTGACCGCCCGCAACGGCCAGAACGGCGGCGCGGTCTTTGAGATGCAATTGCCGGTCCTGGTGGACGGCATAGAGGCGGCGGAATGACCGCGCCGGAAAAGATTGGGAGAGGACGCGCATGGCACAGGCTATGAAAATCGCGATCGTCGATGATGAACAGGATATGCGGCAGTCGATCAGCCAGTGGCTGGCGTTGTCGGGCTACGACACCGAGACCTTCTCCAGCGCGGAGGACGCGCTGAAGGTTCTGGGGCCGGATTATCCGGGGATCGTGATTTCGGACATCAAGATGCCGGGCATGGATGGCATGCAGTTCCTGAAGAAGCTGATGGGCAGTGATTCCGCGCTGCCTGTCATCATGATCACCGGCCATGGCGATGTGCCGATGGCGGTTGAGGCGATGCGGGTGGGGGCGTTCGATTTTCTCGAAAAACCATTCAACCCGGACCGCATGTCAGAGCTGGCCAAGCGGGCGACAGGTGCGCGCCGTTTGACGCTGGACAACCGGGCGCTGCGGCGCGAACTGTCGGATGGCGGCCAGATCATGAAAAAGCTGATTGGTCAGAGCCCGGTGATGGAGCGCCTGCGCGAGGACATTCTGGACCTGGGGCAGGCCGACGGCCATGTGCTGATCGACGGGGAAACCGGCACGGGCAAGACACTGGTGGCTCATGCGCTGCACGCGGTTGGCAGCCGCGCAGGCAAGAAATTCGTGCTGATCTCCTGTGCTGCGCTGGAAGAAGAGGCATTGGCCAAGCGCCTGTTCGGCCCGATGCAGCCGGAAGACAGCATGCTGCCCGCGATCGAGGAAGCCCGCGGTGGCACCCTGGTTCTGGAGGACATCGATGCGCTCTCGGAAACCTTGCAGGCGCGGCTGCTGAGCGTCATCAACGAACAGGGCACGCCGGCGGAAACACGGATCATCGCGATTTCCAACCTGCAAGAGGCTGGCAAGACCTGCGAGGACGCGCTGCGCCCGGACCTGTTCTATCGCCTGGCGGCGTTGCGCATCACGGTGCCGCCGCTGCGCCAGCGCGGCGAGGACATCCTGACGCTGTTCACCCGCCTGTCCGAGCAGTTCTCTGATGAATACGGCTGTGACGCGCCCCAGGTCAGCGCCCAGGAGGCGGCGCAGCTCCTGCAAGCGCCGTGGCCGGGCAACGTGCGCCAGCTGATCAACATTGCCGAACGCGCGGTGCTGCAGTCGCGGCGCGGCTCGGGCACCATCGCCTCGTTGCTGATGTCCGATCACGAGGAAATGCAGCCGGTGATGACCACCGAAGGCAAACCGCTGAAGGAATATGTCGAGGCGTTCGAGCGGATGCTGATCGACAACACCATGCGCCGCCACAAGGGCTCCATCGCCAGCGTGATGGACGAGCTATGTCTGCCGCGCCGCACTCTGAATGAGAAGATGGCCAAATACGGCCTGCAACGTTCCGACTACTTGGCCTGAGCCGTCGGGCGATTGACGTTGCGACGGCTTTTCGGCTCAGGTTGCCTCGCGTAATTCGACGGGGACGCGAAAATACACGTAAAATTAACAGCCTGCCTGGTAGGGGCGGGCTGTTGTCATTTTCAGGCCCAGGGTGTCGAATGACCATTGTCATTACCTATCCACAGGCCTTATGCTGACCAAACGGGCTGCGAACCGCGTATTGGGTCGCCCCGTTCTGATGAGTTTCGCTGACTTTGGTAGTCCTCCGGCATAATCCGCGATCGCCATTGTCAGACCGATTGGTCCCCTGCAACAGGGGACAGTTTAGCGCCCGAGCCGGGTACGTCCGGCAGTGGGATAATGTGGCAGGGCCGGGCACGACCCACCTGCCGGAGAAGAACCGCGATGACGCGCGCGAGAGCGAAGAGCACTGAGGCAGGAAGGCCGGGCATTGTTTCCGGGACCACCTGCTGCACCGCGCCGTCCGAGATCGCCCTGACAAGACATCACCCGAAACGTGCGCGGCCGCCTGGAAGCAGGGGCTTGCGGGCGCACAGGGCAGATGCACCAAGGACCAATGGCCAAGAAAATGCTGATCGACGCCACCCACGCGGAAGAAACCCGCGTTGTGGTGGTGGATGGAAACAAGGTTGAGGAATTCGACTTTGAGTCCGAAAACAAGCGCCAGCTTGCTGGCAACATCTACCTCGCCAAGGTAACCCGCGTCGAGCCTTCGCTGCAGGCGGCCTTTGTGGACTATGGCGGGAACCGCCATGGCTTCCTGGCGTTTTCGGAAATTCACCCCGATTACTACCAGATCCCCGTCGCCGACCGCGAAGCGTTGATGGAAGAAGAGCGTGCCTATGCCGAGGCCCTGCGCGCCCGCGATGAGGACGAAGAGGACAAACCGGCCAAGCCCAAGCGCAGCCGCCGTTCCAAACCGGCCGCCAAGGCGGCCAAGGCCACCTCTGATGACGCGGTGGAAACCAAGGATGTGGACACTCCGGACGACAACAGCGCCGAAATTGCCGGGATGGAAACCATCGACCTGACCGACAGCGCCGAAGCCGCCGAAGCCCCCGTTGCGGAGTTGGCCGAGGTGCCTGAGGACACCGCCGCAGAGGCACCTGCTGCTGACACCGACGAAGCGACCGCCGATGGCGATGTCGTGCAAGACGTGACCGAGGCCGACGAGGCGGACGCGGGCGAACCTGACGCCGATGACGCGGCTGCGGACAGTGCCGCCGAGGCAGCGAAGCCCCGAGGCCGGTCGCGCACGCGCTCACGGTCCCGCAGCAAGGCTTCAGAGGACGCCGACGCCGTGGCCGAGGATGAAGACGGCGCAGGCGTCGACACCACGGACCGCCGCGCTGATGCAGCGACCAAGGATGACAGCATCGAATCCGTGGCCGAAGAAGACGACAGCGAAGACATCCGGCCGCCGCGCAAACCGCGTCCGCGCCGCTACAAGATCCAGGAAGTCATCAAGGTCCGACAGGTCCTGCTGGTGCAGGTCGTCAAGGAAGAGCGCGGCAACAAGGGCGCGGCGCTGACCACCTATCTGTCGCTGGCCGGGCGCTACTGCGTGCTGATGCCCAACACCGCGCGTGGCGGTGGCATCTCGCGTAAGATCACCAATGCTGCCGACCGCAAGAAGTTGAAGGACATCGCCACCGAACTGGACGTGCCGACCGGCGCGGGGCTGATCGTGCGCACCGCCGGCGCCAAGCGCACCAAGGCGGAGATCAAGCGCGACTACGAATACCTGCAACGCCTGTGGGAGCAGATCCGCGAGCTGACGCTGAAATCCATCGCGCCCGCCAAGATCTATGAGGAAGGCGACCTGATCAAACGCTCGATCCGTGATCTTTATAACCGCGAGATCGACGAGGTGCTGGTCGAGGGCGAGCGCGGCTACCGCATCGCCAAGGACTTCATGAAAATGATCATGCCGTCCCACGCCAAGAACGTGCAGCACTACCAGGAATCGCTGCCGCTGTTTGCGCGCTATCAGGTCGAAAGCTACCTGGCCGGCATGTTCAACCCGACCGTGCAGCTGAAATCCGGTGGTTACATCGTGATTGGCGTGACTGAGGCGTTGGTGGCCATCGACGTGAACTCTGGTCGTGCCACCAAGGAAGGCTCGATCGAGGAAACCGCCCTCAAGACCAACCTGGAGGCGGCCGAGGAGGTCGCCCGCCAGCTGCGTCTGCGCGACCTTGCGGGCCTCATCGTGATCGACTTCATCGACATGGACGAGCGCAAGAACAACGCCGCCGTCGAAAAACGCATGAAGGATAAGCTCAAGACCGACCGTGCCCGCATCCAGGTGGGCCGGATCTCGGGCTTTGGTCTGATGGAAATGTCGCGTCAGCGTCTGCGTCCTGGCATGATCGAGGCGACCACCGCGCCGTGCCCGCATTGCCACGGCACCGGGTTGATCCGCTCCGACGATTCCATGGCGCTGTCGATCCTGCGCCAGATCGAGGAAGAGGGCACCCGCCGCCGCTCCCGCGAGGTTCTGGTGCGCTGCCCGGTGTCCATTGCCAACTTCCTGATGAACCAGAAGCGCGAGCACATCGCCCAGATCGAGGCGCGCTATGGCCTGTCCGTGCGCGTCGAGGGTGATCCGCACCTGGTCAGCCCGGACTTTGTGCTGGAGAAGTTCAAGACCGCGTCGCGCAGCGTGCCTGCGGCCCCGGCGCCAGTGGTGTCGGTCGATACCTCCATCATGGATCAGGTGGATGCTGAGGGCGTCACCGAGGTCGAGGAAGAGGAGGCCCCCGCCGCCGTCGAAGAGGCGCCTGCGGAAGCCACCGAAGACACCACGCAGGACGAAAAGCCCAAGCGCAAGCGGCGTCGGCGTCGTCGGCGCAAGTCCGGCAATGGGGACCAGACCCAGACAGAGGACAACGGCGAGAACGGCGCAGGCGATCAGGATCAGCCGCAAAAGGCTGATGCGGACGCCGACGCTGGGGCAGATGGCGAAGCTGCTGCGGATGTTGCGGATGAGCTGACGGAAAAGAAAAAGCCGACCCGCACCCGGACCCGGTCGCGCAAAGCGAAGCCACAACAGGCCGAGCCGGAGGTTGCGGAAAAACCCTCCGCGGCTGCGGACGTCGAGCCAGTTGCCGCCAATGACGCCGATGCCGCCCCCGAAGGTGCTGCGGCTGCCGCGGACATCAGCGAGACGCCGGCTGACGAGCCGGTGCAGGCGCCGGAAAAGGCACGCGAAGCGGATGCAGATCCGGCACCGGTTGCGGACACCGTTGCGCAGGCATCTGTTGACGGCAATGCCGATGCGGCATCTGAGGCCGAACCCGAGGCCACCGCTGAAGCTGAGGTGGAGCCGACGGCGGACGCCGAGGCCGCACCGCAAACTGAGACGGCACAGGGGGCTGAGGCCGAAACCTCCGTCCCAGCGGCGGACAGCAGCGCGCCGGAACAGCCTGAGACCGGAACTCTGCCGGATGAACCGACAACGGAGGCAGAACCTGCCGCTGCCGAGGAACGTCAGCCCGAACCGGCAATGGCAGGTGCGGATGCGGAGCCAGAGCCCGCAAGCGCGTCCAAGCCCAAGCGCCGCGGCTGGTGGTCGATGGGCGGCTGATCGCTGACAAGACTTGACGAAAGGCAGGCTCTCGGGCCTGCCTTTTTCGTTTTGCCCGCCTGCGCAGCACCGACGGTGGAACGACTGCCGCGGAATGCTGTGGGAAATTGTCCGGGGAAGGGGGGGCTAGGGCCGTGGGCGCGATGAGGGGCAGACGCCCAAGGCGACCCTAGCCGCCCTTGCGGATCAGGTAGATCTGATGGCCGTCGCCATCGCTTTGTCCCAGGTATTCGTGACCGGCCTCCGAGCAGAAATGCGGCACGTCGATTACCGCCGCCGGGTCATCCGCCAACAAATGCAGGACCGCGCCGACCTCCAGAGATTTCAGTCGCTTGCGGGCCTTAAGAACGGGCAGGGGGCACAGCAGCCCGATCGCATCCAAGGTCTCATTGATCTCGCTCATGGCCCTTGGATAAGGGGGATGTTTCATGCTGTCCACAAGGATGTGACCACCGGTCGCGTGACCTTGGCGAAAGGCTCGCATAAGAGTTGAACCATGTTTGGAATCGAGATCATCGACGCAGGGCTGCTCCCTGCCATGCTGGTGGCGCTGCTGGGCGGTGTCATCAGTTTTCTGTCGCCCTGCGTGCTGCCGATCGTGCCGCCGTATCTGGCCTATATGAGTGGCGTCACCATCGGTGAGATGCAGGGCACCACAGCGGCGCGGCGCAAGGCCATCATCGCGGCGCTGTTCTTTGTGCTGGGTCTTTCCACGGTGTTTTTGCTGCTGGGCTTCACCGCCTCTGCCTTCGGCGCGTTTGTGCTGCAAAATCAGGAGCTTTTCGCCCAGGTCTCTGGCGTGGTCGTCATCGTCTTCGGGCTGCATTTCCTGTCGGTGTTTCGCATCCCGCTGCTGGACCGAGAGGCGCGGATGGAGGCAGGCGAATCCGGGGGGTCGGCGCTTGGCGCTTATGTCCTGGGGCTTGCCTTTGCCTTTGGCTGGACCCCTTGCATTGGCCCGCAGTTGGGGGCGATCCTGTCGCTGGCCGCGTCCGAGGCCTCGGTCAGCCGCGGCACCATTCTGCTGGGGGTCTATGCCGCCGGCCTGGGTGTGCCGTTCCTGTTGGCGGCGATATTCCTCAACCGTTCGATGGTGCTGATGAACAGGATGAAGCGCCACATGGGCGTGATCGAGAAAGCGATGGGGGGTCTGTTGCTGTTGGTCGGCATCATGCTGGTCACCGGTCTGTTCACCACTTTCTCCTGGTGGTTGCTGGAGACCTTTCCGGCCCTGGCGGTCCTGGGCTGAAAACCGAGAACCGTTGCACGGCAAGACTGGGGGCTGCGGCCCCCTTTTTCTTTGCTGAGGCTGGCCTTACTCTTGCCGGAAAGCCCTGCTAGGCTTGGCGATACAGCGTCGGAGAGGCGGATCGGAACAGGGCAGTACGTGGATCAGGGCAGTTCCATTCATAGGCAGGTGCGCAGGCGGCGGGTGTTTTACATCCCCGGCTTTGATCCCATGCATCCGCGCCGGTACCGGGAACTCTACCGCAAGGAAGGCGCGGCGCAGGCCGCCCTTTGCGGTTACAGCCTGGCGTTGAAGCCGAAACGCGGTGCGGGCAGCTATGGCTGGCAGGTTCTGGCGGAGTTTGACGGCGAGCTGATCGAGACCGATGTGGAGGTGCTGGTCTGGTCGGACATTGTCCGCGACAGCATGACGGCGACCATTCCCGGCACCTATTTGCAACTGTTTCGCACTGCTTGGATCTACATCTCCACCGGCACGCTGCAGCGATTGATGCGGCTGCGCAAGGGACCGGTCATCGCAGCGCTCTACCCGGTTGGGATGCTGCTGCTGCAAGCGCTGTTGGCGCTGCTGCTGGCTTGGGGCGTGGCGCATGCAGTTGGGAATGTGGCCGGTTTTGTCGGTCTTGCGGGCCGGTTCAGCACGTTGTTTGGCTGGGGGCTGGGCGCGGGCGCGGGCTACGCGTTGCTGCGCTGGTTCAAGGGCAAGGATGGCAAGGTCTTTGCCTACTATCTGATGCATGATTACGCTCATTCCGCTGCGTCACGCGGCGCAATTGCACCGCAGCTGGAAGCCCGGTTGGCTGCGTTTCGGAACCAGATTGCGGCCGCGGTGCAGGATCCTGCGCTGGACGAGGTCCTGGTGGTCGGCCATTCTTCCGGCGCGCACCTGGGCGTGTCGGTGCTGGCGGACCTGATCCGAGCGGGGCTGCCGCAGGACCGCCCCGCCTTGGGGTTTCTGAGCCTTGGACAAGTGGTGCCAATGGTCTCCTTCCTGCCGCGCGCCGACCGGCTGCGCGCCGATCTGCACTATCTGTCCCAGCGCGCCGAGCTGGCTTGGGTTGACGTGACAGCGCCCGGCGATGGCTGCGCGTTTGCGCTTTGCGATCCGGTCGCCGTGAGCGGAGTGGCCCCGGCAACCAAGCGCTGGCCGCTGGTGATCTCCGCCGCCTTTACCCAGACCCTCAGCCCGGCGCGCTGGAAGCAGTTGCGGTGGCGGTTCTTCCGGCTGCATTTTCAGTATCTGTGCGCCTTCGACCAGCCGGGAGACTACGATTATTTCCGCATCACGGCCGGTCCGTTAACCTTGGCGAAGCGGTTTCGCGACCGCAAGCCCTCGCGCTCGCGGATCGACGTGCCGGTTTCGAAATTCACCTCGGTGGCGGCCGGATGAGCCCGCCGCAGCCGCCAAAGCCCGCCGCCCGGCCGGATCGGGTGTCGCTGTGGCGCTATGCGCAGCTGTTTCGACAGGACATACTGTCAGCCCAGCCGGCGCGGTTGTATCGCGCCTGGATGGCAGAGTTTCGCACACCGTTTTTCCGCAGCTTTCTGGTCAACCAGCCGGCGTTGGTGCAGCAGGTGTTGAAGGATCGCCCGCAAGACTTCCCTAAATCGAACCGCATCGCCGAAGGGCTGAAACCTTTGCTGGGCGACTCTGTCTTCCTGACCAATGGAGAGGTCTGGGAGCGCCAGCGCCGGATTATCGATCCGGCGTTTGAGGGGGGGCGGCTGAAGGATACTTACCCGGCGATGCGCGCCGCCGCAGAGGCCGCGGTGGCGCGTTTGCGCCAACGACAAGGGGAGGTCGAGATAGAGGAGGAAACCTCGCATGTGGCGGCGGATGTGATTTTTCGCACGTTGTTCTCGATCCCAATCGAACATGCCGTCGCGGCCGAGGTGTTTCGCCGTTTTCGCGACTATCAACGCAGCCAGCCGATCCTGAATCTCGCCGCTTTCGTGCCACTGCCGCGCTGGATGCCGCGGTTCTTCCGCCGCGGCACCCGTCGAAATGCCGCCATCATCCGCGGCCTGATTGCGCGGCTGACGGCAGAGCGGATGCAGGCGATCGAGGCCGGGGTGGCCCCGGACGATCTGGCAACCAAGATCATGACCACGCGCGATCCCGTAACGGGCAGCACCTTTGACGAGGCCGAGATGATCGATCAGGTTGCGATTTTCTTTCTGGCGGGGCATGAAACCAGCGCCTCGGCCCTGGCCTGGGCTTTGTACCTGATGGCGCTCTATCCCGAGTGGCAGGACAAGTTGGCGGCGGAGGCCGCCGCGGTTTTGGAGGATGACAGCTTCGCGGCGGTTTCCAAACTGCGCCTCAGCCGGGATGTGTTTCGCGAAACGCTGCGGCTGTACCCGCCGGTGCCGATGATGGTGCGCGAGGCGGCCTGCCCGGTGCGCTTTCGCGACCGGGACGTGCCGCAGGGGGCGCAAATGGTGCTCAGCCCTTGGCATCTGCACCGCCATGAACGGCTGTGGGACAACCCGGATGGGTTTGACCCAACTCGGTGGGCCACGGAAAACGGCAAGCAATGCCAGCGAGAGGCTTATGTTCCCTTCTCCGCTGGTCCTCGGGTCTGCACCGGCGCGGGGTTCGCAATGGTGGAAGGGGTGCTGATCTTGTCGATGATCCTGCGCCACTTCCGTGTGTCGCCAATGGCGGGACGGGAGCCGGTGCCGGCCGCGCATCTGACGGTGCGGTCCAAGACGGGCATATGGCTACAGCTGTCGGAACGCTGAGCCAAAGTTTTCAGAAAACTTTGGCGTCAGCACAGCAGCCGAACGGGCAGGTTGTTGCAGAACATCACAACCTGTTCGCCATTCAGCACAGCGTCGCAGCCGCGCCGAAGAACCTTTTGCTGCAAGCGCCCAGACCGACATTCCGCTTCACATCGCGCAGCTTTCGGCGCACGACCCCGCCGTGACGGGCAGATTTCACGTCGAAAATTTGCTGAAACCATAGGTCCGGTGAGACGCTGCGAAACACCTGTACCATGGGCGCGGTCTGCCGAAGCTTGGTTACCGGGATCTTAACCGTCGCAGGACGAACAGCCTGATGGCCGAGGCCAGGCCACAGGTGTCGCCGCGTTTTTCGTCGATCTCGGCGGCCAGCTCATTGATCGCACGGCCGTCCTGCGCCGCTATCTCGCGGAAGGTGTCCCAGAAATCGTCCTCCAGCGACACCGACGTGCGGTGCCCGCGCAGGGTCAGCGAATGCTTCTTGGGGCGGTCATTCATGTGTCGCGCTTGTGGTCGTCCAGACGGCGGATGTTCTGGGAATTACGCGCCTTGTCCAGGTCTTTTTCCGCCTTGGTGCGCCCGTGCGCCACGGCATTCTGGTCAGCGCGGGCCTTTTTTTCGGCCCGCACCTTTTGTTTCCGATACCGGTTCAGATTGACCGGCTTCGCCATCAGTCCTTGGGACCGATCATCTGTTCCGGACGCACAACCGCATCAAACGTCGCCTCATCCACAAAGCCAAGGGCGATCGCCTCTTCTTTCAGGGTGGTGCCGTTCTTATGCGCGGTCTTGGCCACTTTGGTGGCGTTGTCATAGCCGATGGTCGGCGCCAGTGCTGTGACAAGCATCAGCGACTCCGTCATCAGCTTTTCAATGCGCGGCTCATTGGCCTGAATGCCGTTCAGCATCCGCTCGGTAAAGCTGTCGGCCGCATCGCCCAGCAGCTGGATCGACTGCAACAGGTTGTAGGACATCATCGGGTTGTAGACGTTCAGCTCGAAATGACCTTGCGAGCCTGCAAACTTGATCGCCGCGTCGTTGCCCATGACATGAGCCGCCACCTGGGTCAGTGCCTCGGCCTGCGTCGGGTTCACCTTGCCCGGCATGATCGAGGAGCCCGGCTCGTTTTCCGGCAGGATCAGCTCTCCCAGACCGGAGCGCGGGCCAGAGCCGAGGAAGCGGATGTCATTGGCGATCTTGTAGCAGCTGCCTGCGATGGTCGCCAAAGCGCCGGACAGGAACACCATGGCGTCATGCGCCGCCAGGGCCTCGAACTTGTTCGGTGCGGTGACAAAGGGCAGGCCGGTGATCTCTGCCATGTTGGCCGCGACCTCTTCACCCCAGCCTTTTTGGGTGTTGAGACCGGTGCCCACGGCGGTGCCGCCCTGCGCCAGCTCATAGATGCCGGGCATTGCGGCCTCGACCCGCGCCAGGCCCTGGCGGATCTGATGCGCGTAGCCGCCAAATTCTTGGCCCAGTGTCAGCGGGGTCGCGTCCTGGGTATGGGTGCGGCCGATCTTGATGATGTCCTTGAACTCATCCGCCTTGGCTTCCAGCCCTTCGGCCAGCTTGGTCAGGCCGGGCACCAGCACGTCCCGCACGCTCATGGCGGTGGCGATGTGCATGGCGGTGGGGAAAGTGTCGTTGGACGACTGGCCCATGTTGCAGTGATCGTTCGGGTGCACCGGATCCTTGGAGCCGATTTCGCCGCCGAGGATTTCGATGGCGCGGTTGGCGATCACCTCGTTGGAGTTCATGTTGGACTGGGTGCCGGAGCCGGTTTGCCACACTACCAACGGGAAGTTGTCATCGAACTTGCCCGCGACCACTTCGCTGGCAGCCTGGATGATGGCGTCAGCAATCTTGGCATCCAGCTTGCCCGAGCCCTTGTTGGCCATGGCGCAGGCCTGCTTGATCACGCCTAGGGCGCGCACGATGGCAACGGGCTGTTTTTCCCAGCCAATCGGGAAATTCATGATCGAGCGCTGCGTCTGCGCGCCCCAGTATTTGTCTGCGGGGACCTCAAGCGGGCCAAAGCTGTCGGTTTCGGTACGGGTGGCGGTCATCCGTCATTTCTCCGTTGTATGCGTCTGTATGCCGTTTAGCCTGCGCGCTGCACGGGCGCAATTGGCCAGTCGCGCGCAGCATAGTGAAATGGTCTGCGAGGTATAGGGTGCAATTGTCGCAATCTAGACCCTCAGGTATGCTGGACCTGCGGGCAATTGCGCACTGTTCTCCGCGCGGTTCACGGGGCAATATGCACAGACCAGTTCGCTGGAGCTTGAGAAAGGATGTGACCGTGCAACGTTCCATGTCGGTGTCGATCTGGCACTATCAGGGCCTGCAAATGCTGTTGCGACAATTGCGCCGTGGCCCTGGGGCCATCAGCATCCATATTGCGGCAGCTGTGATGGCCCTGGCGATGATGCTGGGCCCGATCAGTGCGGCGGCTGCGGATATCGGCGCGTTTGCGGGGGTGTACGCGGGTAGTGTCGACGTGGAAACACAGGAGGGCAACCTTGTGCCCCGCGACATCAGCGTTTCGATCCGCGAAACCCGCAAAGGTTTCGTGCTGAAATGGGTGTCGACCACGGAAAAAAGCGATGGGCGCAGAAAGACCAAAAGCTATGAGATCGAGTTCTTGCCCAGCAACCGGGCCGACGTGTTCTCGGCGGCGATGCGGCTGAACGTCTTCGGCCATGCGGTGCCGCTGGATCCGATGGCGGGCGAACCCTTTGTCTGGGGCCGGATCAACGACGACACGCTGACCGTGTTTTCGATGTTCATTCACCCCAACGGCGACTACGAGATCCAGCAATATGACAGGACCCTCGCCGAGGGTGGCTTGGATCTGGTCTATGTATCTCGCCTGAATGGCACGGCCCGGCGCAGGATCGAGGCGTTCCTGACGCGGCAGTAATCCGGCAGCAATAGGTCTCGGACCGCGATACCAAACCCTGTCCGTCCAAGCCGCAGCAACGGGCCGCAGACGATCAGGCGAGGCATAGTTGGCGGTGTCTCATTGCAGCCGTTCCGTTGCGACGCATCACACCGTCAGTCGGCGGGCCAACGAGCGGGGAACGCTCGGCGGAGAACGCCATTGCTGCGGTGCGTCCCGCTCCTGCGTTATTTGCGGAAGCTGTCCAGCGAAACGACGTCTGCGTCTTTCTTCTTTGCCGCCGGGGCAGGGGCGCTCGCCTCAGGTTCGGGGGGGGTATCGGACTCCGGCAGCGTGGCAGAAATCTCGTTGTCCTCCTCTGCACTTTCAAAGCGCAGACCGAACTCCACCGAAGGGTCCACGAAGGTGCGGATCGCGTCGTAGGGAATATACAGCGGCTCAGGCGAGTCGCCGAAATTCAGGGTGACGGCAAAGCCTTCCTCATCCACGGTCAGATTGTCGAACCAGTGCTGCATGACAACCGTCATCTCGCCGGGATAGCGGTCCGAGAGCCAGTCGGCCAGCTCCACGTCCGGATGATCGGTGTCGAAGGTGATGAAGAAATGGTGGTTGCCGGGCAGGCCGTTATCGGAAATGTCCTGCAACACGGTCCGGATCAGGCCGCGCATGGCAGAATGCATCAGGTTACCATAGTCGATTTCACGGGACATGCAGTCACCCTCTGTTCATTTGTCGTCAAGCATAAGAGATTTTGGCGGAAACAAAAGGGCAGCCTGCGGAACCTTCAGATATTTTTTGCCCTGCTCCAAGCCTCAACCTGCCTGCGCAGTCAGCTGATTGCAAACGGGAATTGGGCCACCATGAGCCCGGCGCCCGCCATCGCGGCCAGCAGCGCCAGCAGGTTGCCCCGCAGCATCCAGGCGACAGCGGGCGCCAGCAGCACCAACGCCGCCGCCGCCGGGTCAAGGCTGCTCCAGACGGGGATCGGAACGTGCAGAATACCCTGCTCCAGCAGCTCGGTGCGGGCAAAGATCACATGGATCAGGAACCAGACCGACAGGTTCAGGATCACCCCTGCCACCGTGGCAGTGACCGCTTTCAGCGCGTGACCAAGGCGCGGATGGGCCGCGATGCGCTCCACATAGGGTGCGGCGGCAAAGATCCACAGAAAACACGGAACAAAGGTCGCCCAGAGCGCCACTGCGCCTGCTGCGAGGAACAGACCGGTGCCCTGCTGGGTCAGACCCGACAGCATGGCGACAAACTGGGTCACCAGGATGAGCGGCCCGGGGGTGGTTTCGGCCAGGCCCAGCGCGTCAATCATCTGGCCGGCGGAAATCCAGCCGAACTGGCTGACCACAGTCTGGCTGATATAGGCCAGCACCGCATAGGCACCGCCAAATGTGACCACCGCAAGCTTTGAGAAGAACCAGCCCATATCGCTCAGAAATCCCGCGCCCGCCAGCTCCAACGCCAGCAGCGGCAGCAGCCAAAGCGACCCCCACAGGGAAATCGTGCGCAAAGTCGCCGCCGCCTGGAACGGGGCCGGGGCGGCGGCTTGGGTATCGGCGGCGGGACGGCGCAGCAGGCCGACTGCCGCGGCGGCCAGAACAACGACCGGGAACGGCAGGTTCAGCAAAAACAGCGCCACAAAGCCGAAGCCCGCCAGAAACCAGTCCAGCCGATGATGCAGCGCCTTGGCTGTCAGCCGTCGCAGCGCCTGTAGAATGATGACCACCACCGCCGCCTTGATGCCCAGAAAGGCGGACTGCACCGCAAGCAGGGTGCCGAACTGGGCATAGAGCCAGACCAGAAGGGCGATCACCGCCGCTCCGGGCAGGACAAAGAGCAGACCCGCCAGCAGGCCGCCAGCCGTGCCCCGCATCCGCCATCCGGTATAGGTGGCCAGCTGCATCGCCTCCGGTCCCGGCAGCAGCATGCAGAACGACAGCCCGCGCAAAAAGCTTTCCTCGCTCAGCCAGGGGCGCGCCTCGACCAGTTCCTTGTGCATCAACGCGATCTGCGCCGCAGGTCCGCCAAAACTCAAGACCCCGATGCGGCCAAAGACCCGCAGCATTTCGCCCCAGCCGGGCGCCTCAGCGGCCGCCAGTTTGCTGCTTGGCGCCGTCTCTGCCTGTGTGCCTGATGCCATCGCCCGCCTGCCTTCTTTTGTCCCGGCGCGCCTGCCGCAGCTGCCGCCTTGCGGGGGCGTCTCATAGCGGGAAGGCAGCTGTCAAGAGGTCAGCAGCGGGAGAGCGGCGCAGGCTATTTCAGCCGCTCACCCGTCATGCAGATCGCCATGGCGTCTGATGGCAATTGGCCCAGCATCTCAAACATGTGGAAGTAGTCCATGTTGGAATGCATTTCGGCGATTGTACCACGTTCCACTCGCGCCATGATCTGCCCAGAGATTTCAAATGGTGTGCCATCCGCGGGGTTGCTGGTCGCCGCCACCAGACGAACGGAGACCCAATCCTCGGCCTCCATCGCGTGGGTGATGGTGATGGTCATCGGACCCAGCAGGTTGCGCACGGCGGCGACTACTTCTGCGTAGTCCGTTTCCGGTTCCGCCAGCGCCGAGACCGCGCCGGAGATCACGGTCCGGGCGGACATGATTTCGGACACGGCGTCTAGGTTGCCCTTGCACCAGACCTCATCGAACCAACGGTGGATCAGCGCGGTCATCGGCATGTCAGAGGTCGCCGACGGATCGAAAGGCACCGCCAGGGCAGGCGCGCTGTTCGGCGCAGGCGCGGACTTGCGCGCAGATGTAGCAGAAGTCTCTATCGCCATGTCAGACCCTGACCCGCCAGGCAGGCGGTATCGGTGTCTTGCGGCAGATGCCCAAGTTGCTCGAACAGGGCGATATCGTCGACTTGGCCATGAGACCCCGCCACCTTACTCTCCGCGAACCGGATCAACACCTGATC
This sequence comes from Leisingera sp. SA32, assembly GCF_056033425.1. Taxonomy (NCBI): domain Bacteria; kingdom Pseudomonadati; phylum Pseudomonadota; class Alphaproteobacteria; order Rhodobacterales; family Roseobacteraceae; genus Leisingera; species Leisingera sp. SA32. Next base: position 44,679 of record NZ_JBVYHB010000019.1, read on the forward strand.
CTTGGTCTCGACCTGGCCTGCGGTGGCAACACAGCACCCACTGAAGGTGGTGCGAGCGGCCAGCCAACCGCTCTGTTCCACGGCCTGGGTGACCTTGATGGCGATCTGTCTGACCCGGCTTCGAAGCACGGTCAAGAATGCGTGTAATTCATTGATGTTCAGGCTCAGCGAAGGAACGACCCCGGGACCTGTGACGTCCGCGGTGTAAAACCGCTCCACCGCGTTCAGGTCGCCACGGGACCAGGCCTGGTCGTACCAGGCTTGCAGTATTTCGGTTTTCGTCATGGATGCGGTCACGGTTCAAACAGCTTTCTGCCGGTTCGAGGCCGGGTTTACAGCGACCGGGCGGGATTGGAAACATCCAATGATGCCTGCGCGCCGGTGTCAGGCATGCCCCGGCTGGTCGATAGGGCCGCCAAGGGGAAGGTGCAGGTTTCTGTTGCCAGGTACCTGCGAACCCCGCCTTACGCGGCTAGGCGCAAGGGCTTAGATTTCGATTACTCGAACTGCTTACGCAGCCAGAGCAACCGGAGCACGATTGTCATTTGCAATTGTACTTTTTTCGCCGATAACGGTGGCAGACAGCCGAGACAAAGCTAACCCCTTTAGACGTCCGTCGATCCTGTTTCGACCCCATGATGCCCAAATGAAGCATGTTTGGTGGAGTCGCCGGGTACCGCCCCCGGGTCCGATCCGTTTATTACGAGCGCGTTTATGTCCATAGTTCCACAAGGGAACAGCAGCTATATAGTGCGGTTTTCTCCGGATGCAAAGGGGGGGGAGCCGAAATCCAATGCGGATTTCGATCCGTTTTTGGACGTGGAAGTCTGCCAGCCTCGATACCCATTGCGCCCCGGCGACCTGGACAGCAAAGGCCCGCGCGCGGGAGGGGGATCATCTGTGCGCCGGAAGGATCGTTGTCAGATCAGCATGCGGATCGCTGCACGGTTGCAGAACACAATGATATGGCCACAGTTTTCCAACGCCTGAAAGCCTCGCGCCTCAACCTCGCTCAGAAACGCCTCGATCCCGGCGTGGCGTTCGATGTCGCGGATGTGGCAGCGCAGGATCTCCCCTTGCTGCGCCGCGTTGCAGGCAAAGACCTCGCGTATCCAGGCGTCCGAGGAGAGGGGGGCGTTGAACGTGACCATGGGGAACCTTGCCGTATCATGGTTAAAATATGCTTTATGCACCCCGTGCTGCCCGCGCGGCAAACACTGCGGCCGCCAGTTTGCGCGTCTCATCCTCCAGATCCTGCAACCCGGCCACGGCCGCCGCGCCGTCGGCCGCCTCGATCGCGTCGGCAATCCGCGCGTGCAGGGTGGTGATCCTCGCGCGGTCGCGGGCCGTGAAGGTAATCATGTTCATCAGAGGCTGCATCGCCTCTACCGCGCCAGCCAGTTGGTAAGACAGCACCGGGTTGGCGGCCCCATCGACCAGCGCGCGGTGGAAGGCCACGTCCGAAGCGCAGAAGGCGACATCGGTCAGCCCCGGCTGCTGCTGGCGAAAGATCTCCGCCCGCATCGTCGCCAGCTGGTCCGCACTGCGCCGCGCCGCCGACAGCGGTGCGCAGGCGCGCTCCAGCGCGTAGCGGGCCTCGCAGGCGGTGTCGAAGCTGACCGCGTTCATGCTGAGCAGCAGCGTCGAAGTGGTGATCTGCTGGGCATAGGCATCTTCAAAGCTGAGGCGGTTCACGAAGGCGCCGCCAGAGGCACCCCGTTGGGTGCGGATCAGCGACTGCGCCGCCAGCCGTTTCAGCGCCTCGCGCACGGTTGGGCGTGAGACCCGAAAATGCTCCGACAGCTCTGCCTCCGACGGCAGGCGTTCGTCCACGTTCAACTCACCGGAGATGATGGCATCCTTGATGGCCTGGGCAATCTGCACCGAGAGATCGGCGGAGCTGTTTGGGTCAATCCGCATGAAAATAGCCCTGACGCTGCGTTGCGCCGGATTGCGCCCGGCGAGAAATCATTTGTCTGACATTTAAAAGTCTGACATTTAAAACTCAAGACGTGAGTCGCAGACCCTCATACCCGGAGCGCGCCATGAAAGCCATTCTGGCACAGCGGATCAGAACCATGGCAGGCTGGCACTGGCTGGCGCTGTTCGGACTGATCCTGGGCGCCTGGGGGCTGCTGTACGCAATGTCGGCGCCTGCCGACCTGCGTGCGGCGGGGGCCGTATATGGCCCGGATTTCTGGCGTGATTTCTGCACGTTGACACCCGACGCGGCCGGGTTTGGCAAGATGCTGGCGATGTGGGCGCTGATGTCGGCGGCGATGATGGCGCCCACCGCGCTGCCTGCATTTGCCACCTATGAGGATCTGTCGCACACGGCGCCGGGCACAAGTTTTGCCCGACTGGTGGGGGGCTATCTGGCTGTATGGCTGGGGTTCTCCGCCCTTGCGGCGGCGTTGCAGCTGTTGCTGTTCCGGGCCGGGCTGCTGACCGCTTTTGGCGACAGCACCTCGCGTTGGGTGTCGGCGGGCCTGCTGCTGCTGGCAGGCGGCTATCAGTTCTCGGCCGCAAAAGACGCGTGCCTCAGCAAGTGCCGACGCCCGCTGGTGTTTTTCATGCAGTATTGGGCCGAAGGCCCGCTGCGCAACGGGCTGCGCTTGGGGTTGGTGTGCCTTGGCTGTTGCTGGGCCTTGATGTTGCTGGCTTTTGTCGGCGGCACCATGAACATTGCTTTCATGGGATTGGCGACTGTCATTATGGTGCTGGAGAAACTGCCGGACTTGGGGCGGCATATCACCCGGCCCTTGGGCGCGGTGCTGCTGCTTTGGGCGCTGTGTTTGGCTGGAAATATTATCTGACATATAAGGGAGAAGAAGTATGGCGTTGGACGGCGATTTGGGCACCGTGCCCTGGACCTTGAAGGGGGAGCTGATCCTCAACTGCAATTGCACCGTCTTTTGTCCTTGCGTGGTGTCCTTGGGCCAGCACCCGCCGACCGAAGGGCACTGCCAGGCTTGGGCCGGGGTGCGTATCGACACGGGCGAGTATGGCGATGTGGACCTGTCGGGGCTGAACGTCGGCCTGTTCCTGGAAATCCCTGGCAACATGGGTCGCGGCAACTGGAAGGCCGCTGCCTTCATCGACGACCGCGCCTCCGAGGCGGCTTATGACGCGCTGGTCGCGATCTTCTCGGGCGCGGCGCGGGGCACCACCGGGCTGTTCTCGCTGCTGGTCAGCGAGTTTCTGGGCGCAGAGCGCGCGCCGGTCAGCTTTGAGACCGAGGGCAAGGAACGCCGCCTGATGGTTGGTAAGAAAATTCAGGGTGCGGTGGTCCCGGTCGAGGGCAAAGACGGCAAGGACATCGTCGTCACCAACACCGAATACTGGATGGGGCCCGACATCACCGTGGCCAAGGCGACAAAGGGCCGGGTGCGCGCCTTTGGCCGGGTTTGGGACTTTGAGGGACGATCGGCCGAGATCTGCCAGATCGACTGGCACGGGCCGCGGTGACACTGGGCCAGGGCTTGCGGCAGGACGGGACGCCACCCCCGCCGCGGCAGGCCACAGTTCGCTCGGGGAATTTTGGGCAAGAGGAAAGCCCTTCAGAAAAAGGAGTGACGGAATGTTCAATGCATTGGTCGTGAACAAGGATGAAGACAGCGGCAAGACCTCCGCTGCGGTCGAGCAGATCGGCCTGGATCAGCTGCCTGACGGCGAGGTAACGGTGGCGGTGGACTACTCCACCGTCAATTACAAGGACGGGCTGTGCATCGGGCCGGGCGGCGGTCTGGTGCGCAAGTACCCGCATGTGCCGGGCATTGATTTTGCCGGCACGGTCGAGGCCTCCTCCGATGATCGCTACAAGGCTGGCGACAAGGTGGTGCTGACCGGCTGGCGCGTGGGCGAAGCCCATTGGGGCGGCTACGCACAGAAGGCCCGTGTGCGGGCTGATTGGCTGGTGCCGCTGCCCGAGGGGCTGGACACGCGCCAGGCGATGGCGGTCGGCACTGCGGGCTTTACCGCGATGCTGGCGGTGATGGCGCTGGAAGATCACGGGCTGAAACCCGGCAACGGCCCGGTGCTGGTGACCGGCGCTGCGGGGGGTGTCGGGTCGGTCGCCACCGCCATTCTCGCCCATCTCGGCCATGAGGTGGCCGGCGTCACGGGGCGGCCGGAGACCGCCGATTACCTGACCTCGCTGGGGGCGTCGCAGATTGTTGCCCGCGATGACCTCAACGAGACCGTCAAACGCGCTCTGGAAAGCGAGAACTGGGCAGGCTGCGTTGACGCCGTGGGCGGCGCAATGCTGGCACGGGTGCTGGGGCAGATGAAGTACGGCGCGTCAGTTGCCGCGGTGGGCCTTGCCGGCGGCGCCGCGCTGCCCGCTACGGTCATTCCGTTCCTGTTGCGGGGCGTGAACCTGCTGGGCATCGATTCCGTGATGCAGCCCTATGACAACCGAGTGCGCGCCTGGCAGCGGATCGCCAGCGACCTGCCGATGGACAAGCTGGATGCGATGGTGCAGCCGGCCACCCTGTCCGATCTGCCGCAGCTGGGTGCTGACATCCTGAAAGGGCAGGTCAAGGGCCGCGTGGTGGTGGATGTAAACGGCTGACGGCTGCGCCGGGTTTCGCAAATTGGCAAAGGGGCGGTTGTGCAAACCGCCCCTTTTGCAATTGCCTTATTGGCGGCCTCCAGCCCGATCAACCCCGGGCCATGCGACTGAGAGAGTTCTGCGCACTTGCTTGGGTCTACCTGTTTTACCATCCGAACCGGTGCTGTTAGGCACCGCCTTTGCGGGGTGCCGTTGCCGCCTTGCCGACCCTGTTTCGGGCCGGTTCTTGGCGCGAAAATCAAACACTGGCTATGTCTTGCTGCGCGTGGGCAAGGCACTCGGGTCGACAGTTTGCGGCATTTGTGCCTGCGTTTGCGCAGCCACCCTCGGGCGGCCCTGTCACAAAACTGCGGCCATGTCGCTTTTTTGCTGATTGGAGTCTTTATTTCGGCCCCGTCGGCAACGGTTCCTGCGGATGACAGAAGGACTGACTAAACGGGGAGACAAGTCATGACGACAGAATCTACTGAGTCCGACGCCGACTATGAGGTCGGACAGGACAATATCCAGGTTATGGGCCTGGACGTTCACAATCCGGTATTTGCCATTTCAGCGGTGACCATTGTTGCATTTGTGTTTTTCTCGCTGGTGTTCAAGGAGCAGGCGACGGAGTTCTTTGGTTGGCTGCGCCCGGCACTGACCAGCAAATTCGACTGGGTCTTCATGATCTCGACCAACATCTTCGTGTTGTTCTCGCTGTTTCTGGTGGTGTCGCCTTACGGCAAGATCCGCCTCGGCGGCGATGACGCCCGTCCGGATTATTCCTATGCGGGCTGGTTTGCCATGCTGTTCGCCGCGGGGATGGGCATCGGTCTGGTGTTCTGGGGCGTGGCAGAGCCGATCGCGCACTTCGACGCGTCGCTGGGCGGCACAGCCCTTGGCGAGGACGGGCTGCGCACCGACTGGGCCCCGCTGGGCGCCGCGGCACAGAGCCCGGAGCAGGCGCGCTCGCTGGCAATGGCATCGACCATCTTTCACTGGGGGCTGCACCCCTGGGCGGTCTACGCGATTGTTGCATTGGCGCTTGCTTTCTTCTCCTTCAACCGCGGGTTGCCGCTGACCATGCGTTCGGTGTTCTATCCGCTCTTTGGTGAAGCAACCTGGGGTGTGATGGGGCATATCGTCGACGTTCTGGCGGTGTTCGCGACCATCTTCGGTCTTGCAACATCGCTTGGCCTGGGGGCCTCACAGGCGCTGGCCGGTCTGAACTATCTGTTCGGCGTACCGTTGACCGATGGCATGAAGGTGGCCCTGATCGTGGTAATCACCCTGTTTGCGCTGGTGTCGGTTGTGGCCGGTCTGGAAAAGGGTGTCAAACGGCTGTCGGAGGCGAACATGATCCTCGCATCCGCCCTTTTGGTGCTGGTCCTGCTGGTGGGTCCGACCGTGGCGATCCTGTCCGGATTCTTCACCAACCTGGTGGATTACGTGGTCTACCTGCCGGAGCTGTCTAACTGGGTTGGTCGCGAAGACACCAACTTCATGCAGGGCTGGACCACCTTCTACTGGGCGTGGTGGATCTCCTGGTCGCCGTTTGTCGGCATGTTCATCGCCCGCATCTCGCGCGGGCGCACCGTGCGCGAATTCGTCACCTGCGTGCTGCTGATCCCGACCGTGGTCGGCGCCTTGTGGATGAGCGTCTTTGGTGGCGCCGCGCTGGATCTGGTGGCGGGCGAAACTGGCCAGGCCCTGCAGGATGCAGCGCTTGAGCTGAAGATGTTCAAGCTGTTCGAGACCTTCCCGCTGACCGGCATCCTGTCCTTTGTCGGCATCATCCTCGTGGTGGTCTTCTTCGTCACCTCCTCGGACTCCGGGTCGCTGGTGATCGATACCATCACCGCCGGCGGCAAGACCGATGCCCCGACCGCACAGCGCGTGTTTTGGTGCATCCTCGAAGGCGCCATCGCGATCGTGCTGCTGCTGGGCGGCGGGTTGGGGGCGTTGCAGGCGGCGGCCATTGCCACCGGCTTCCCCTTCGCCATCGTTCTCGTGCTGATGTGCGTGTCGGTGTTCATCGGCCTGGCCCGGGAACGGCGACAAGAACAGGCGGCCTGAGCCGCGCAACGAAAAAAGGCCCCGGAACGCTCCGGGGCCTTTTTTCGTCAGCTTTTGTACTTGAAGAAACCGAGCGAATTGCCGTCGGGATCCGTGGCGTAGAAGAACTGCCCCGGGGGAATGTCGATCGTGTCCGAGACCACCTTGCCGCCCGCATTCTTGACCCGTGTCTTGACATCTTCCAGTGCGCCTTCTGCGCTCAGATGCAGGGTCGGCCCGCGCCCGTCACCCGCAGGGGTGCCGGGGTACAAATGCAGCGCGATACCGGTCGCCTCATCCGCAGGTTTGAACATCGCGATCGGGTTCGGGCCACTGTCATCAATTCGCAGATCTGCGCCGGTCACCGTACTGTAAAAGGTAACCGCTGCGTCCAGGTCGCTGACAGGCAGCTCGCCCCAGACCAGATAATCCTTTGGGGTATAGGCCATCTCATTTCCTCCATGATGTGATGTCCCCAGCGTGCCACGGACTGCTGACAGTTTCCGTCATGAGCCTCACCAGTTTGACTGCTCTGTCGGCAGCAGGCTGCGCCCCTTGTGTTCTGCTTTGGTGTTTCCGCCTTGCAGGATGGTCAACGATCCCTCAATCCTTGGGCGGGAGTGCGGCTCGGTTGGAGGAGCTGCCATGCCGGGGGTGACCTTTGTCATGGCCGGTTGCCCCCGAACCGCAGCGATTGAGGAGACACGCGATGAGCGTTTTGGATATTGATTTCGTCCGGGCACAGTTTCCCGCCTTGTCCGAGCCGAGCCTGCAAGGGCAAGCGTTTTTCGAGAATGCAGGCGGCTCCTACACATGCCGTCAGGTGATTGACCGGCTGACCCGGTTCTACACCCAACGCAAGGTGCAGCCCTATGCGCCCTATGAGGCCTCGCGTCTGGCGGGGGCAGAGATGGACGAGGCCCGCAAACGGCTGGCAGCGCTGATGGGGGTGGCCGCGCATGAACTGAGCTTTGGCCCTTCGACCACGCAGAACACCTATGTGCTGGCACAGGCGTTTCGTCAGTTTCTGAAACCGGGTGAGGCGATCATTGTCACTAACCAGGATCACGAGGCCAACAGCGGCCCCTGGCGACGTCTGGCCGATGAGGGAATCGAGGTGCGGGAATGGCAAATCCACCCGCTGAGCGGTGGCCTGGACCTGGCGCAGTTGGAGAACCTGTTGGACGATAACGTTCGCCTGGTCTGTTTTCCCCATTGTTCCAACGTGGTGGGGGAGATCAACCCGGTGGCCGAAATCACCGCACTGGCCCATGCCGCGGGTGCTTTTGTCTGCGTCGACGGGGTGTCCTACGCGCCGCACGGGTTGCCAAATGTCGATGACCTCGGGGCCGACATCTATTTGTTTTCCGCCTACAAGACCTATGGCCCGCATCAGGGGGTGATGGTGATCCGCCGCGCGCTGGGCGAACTGCTGCCCAACCAGGGTCATCACTTCAATGGCGACACTCTTTACAAACGCTTCACCCCGGCTGGCCCGGACCACGCCCAGGTCGCTGCCTGTGCCGGTATGGCGGATTACTTCGAAGCGCTGGCGGCCCACCACGGACATCGCGGCGATGCCGCAGGAACGGGCGTCTTTGTGCATGATCTGATGCGCGCTCATGAGGTGGCGCTGCTGCAACCGTTGCTGGACGCGGTTAAGGATCGCAACGACCTGCGCCTGTTGGGACCGACGGACGCCAGCGGGCGCGCGCCCACCGTGGCCTTGGCGCTGAACCGCCCGGCCGAGCCGGTGGCGGCCCAGCTGGCAGAATTTGGCATCATGGCCGGGGGCGGGGACTTCTATGCCCAGCGGCCGCTGGAGGCGATGGGGGTTGATCCAGCCGAGGGGGTGCTGCGTATCAGCTTTACCCATTACACATCCGCCGCCGAGGTCACCAAGCTGACCGAGGCGCTGGACCGGGTTCTGTAACGCGACCAAGGCAAGGAACACAGCATGAGCAGCCGCCCTCTCGTCATCTGGTGGATCAGGCGCGACCTGCGGCTGGCCGACAACCCGGCGCTGACGGCGGCGCTGGAGCAGGGTGGCGCGGTGCTGCCCGTCTACATTCTGGACCCGCAGGACGAGGCGCTGGGCGCGGCTGCGAAGTTCCGGCTGGGCCTTGGGCTGGAGCATTTCCAGACGGTGCTTGACCGGCTCGGCTCGCGCCTCATCCTGTGTCGCGGGCAAGCGGCGACCGTCCTGCAACAGCTTTGTGCGCAAACCGGGGCAGGGGCGGTGGTCTGGTCCCGGCTTTATGATCCTGGCGCCATTGCCCGCGACAGCGAGGTAAAGCAGCAGCTTCAAGTGCAGGGCATCGACGCGCGCTCCTTTGGCGGACGCCTGTTGTTTGAACCCTGGACGGTTGAGACCAAGGCGGGCGGTATGTTCAAGGTCTACACCCCGTTCTGGAAATCGGTGCGCACCCGTGATGTTGCCGATCTGCGGCCTGCGCCCGACAGCCTGCCGACCCCGGATCGATGGCCCGCCAGCGAAACATTGGCGGATTGGGCCATGGGTGCCGCCATGAACCGCGGCGCCGACGTGGCCCTGCGCCACTGCCATGTGGGCGAGGCCGCGGCGCAGGACAGGTTGTCCGAGTTCCTGGAGGACCGCGTCGACGCCTACAAAACGCGCCGTGATTTCCCGGCAGACGATGCAACGTCCGGCCTGTCGGAAAACCTGGCCTGGGGCGAAATCAGCCCGCATCGCATGTGGCACCAGGGGCGCGCCGCAATGCAGCGCGGCGGGCAGGGTGCGGAGACCTTTCTCAAGGAACTGGTGTGGCGCGAGTTTGCCTATCACCTGCTCTATCACTCGCCGCATATCCAGACCCGCAGCTGGCGCGAGGAGTGGGCAAATTTTCCCTGGCGGCAGCAGGATAGCGCCCGCCTGGCTGCCTGGCAGCGGGGCCAGACCGGTTACGGGTTTGTCGATGCCGCCATGCGTGAACTGTATGTCACCGGTCGGATGCACAATCGGGCCCGCATGATCGTGGCAAGTTTTCTAACCAAGCATCTGATGATTCACTGGAAATGCGGCATGAACTGGTTCGAGCAGACGCTGGTGGACTGGGATCCGGCCAGCAATGCGATGGGCTGGCAGTGGGTGGCGGGCTGCGGCCCGGATGCCTCGCCGTTTTTCCGCATCTTCAACCCCGAAAGCCAGTTGCAGAAATTCGACCCGAAGGGCACCTATACCCGGCGCTGGATCGCCGAAGGCCAGGACGCGCCGCCACAGGAGGCGCTGGCGTTTTTCGAGGCCGCCCCGCGCAGCTGGGATCTGAGCCCCGACATGGCCCGCGCGGCGCCGCTGATTGAATTGCCAGCGGGCCGGGAACGGGCGCTGGAGGCCTACCATACGATGCGCCAGCAGGGGCGCGAGGCAGCGGGCGAGGACGGCTAACGCACAGTTTTCTTGCCACAATGCGACCTGCGCCCTAGCATTTTCCTTAGCGGAGGAGATGCGGAAATGATGTTCACGGATACCGACGGCCACACCGACCTGCCGCGCTATTTTGCGCCAGTATTTGCGCAGGTCCTGCGGATGGAGGTGGGCCAGCTGGATATTCACCTGCCCGACGGGCGCATCTTTCGCGCCACGGGCAAGAGCCCCGGCCCGGTCGCGGATCTGCGCATACACAACCCCGAATGTTTCACCCGGCTGATCCGCGAAGGCGAGTTGGGCTTTTGCGACTCCTACCTCGAGGGCTGGTGGAGCAGCTCCGATCTTCAAGCCTTCATGGACCTTGTTCACATGGGGGCCAACACGGTTTACGACGGGTTTCAAGGCCGCGCCCTGCTGCGCGCCTATGAACGGATTCGTTTCTGGCTGCACCGCAACCACCGCCGCCAGGCGCGCAAGAACATCTCGCACCACTATGACCTTGGCAATCAGTTCTACCGGCTGTGGCTGGATGACACGATGACCTATTCCAGCGCGCTGTTTACCAGCGGGCAGGACAGCCTGGAGGCGGCACAGACCGCGAAATATGCCTCCCTGGTGGACCAGATGGGGGTCCAGCCCGGCGACCACGTGCTGGAGATCGGCTGCGGCTGGGGCGGTTTTGCCGAATATGCCGCGCGCGAACGCGGACTGCGGGTGACCGGGCTGACGATCAGTAAAGAACAGCTTAACTTTGCGCGGCAGCGTATTGAAAAAGCGGGCCTTTCAGATCGGGTGGAGCTGCGGATGCAGGATTACCGCGACTGCCGCGGCCAGTTCGACGGCCTCGCCTCAATCGAGATGTTCGAGGCGGTCGGGCAGAAATACTGGCCCGCCTATTTCGCTACCGTCCGTGACCGGCTGAAACCGGGCGGGCAGGCGACGTTGCAGATCATCACCGTGGCCGACCGCCGCTGGGAGGTCTACCGCCGGGGCGTGGATTTCATCCAGAAGTACATCTTTCCCGGCGGCATGCTGCCGTCACCCACCGTGTTACGCGAACAGGTCGAGAAGGCCGGGTTGGGGGTGGTCCGAACGATCGAATTTGGCGACAGCTACGACCAGACCTTGCGCCGCTGGCGCGAGACGTTCAACGCGCGTTGGGATCAGATCGCGGCGCTGGGGTTTGATGAGCGGTTCTACAAAATGTGGAACTTTTACCTCACCTCTTGCGCTGCGGCCTTTAAAACGGGAAATTGCGATGTAACGCAGATCACCCTGGCCCATCGTTGATCCGGACAGGCCCGACAACGGAACCTTGCCCATGCCCACAGCCGCTCGCCTGATCGCTGCCATGTCATTGGGGGCGGTGGCGTTTGTGGTGTCCTTCCTGGTGATGCCGCTGCTGCCTGAGGGCACGGATTTTGGCTACTTCGTGCATGTAAACGTGGCGTTGGGGGTACTGTCCGGGTGGATTTTCATGGGTCGGCGCGCTGGTCGCGGAGTGGTGCCGGCGATCAACAACGGGCTGACGGGCATGGCGGTCATGGTGCTTTGGGCGCTGTTCGTCCAAGGAGCCTGGGAGATGTTTCGTCTGGCCATGCGGCACCGCTATGACGGCCCGTTTGAGGCGCTGTCGGCAATCTTTGTCATTGCGTTGGAGTATTTCTTCGTTATCGCTGTTCCCGGTGTCATGCTGACATTGATCGCCGGTGGCATTCTGGCGGGTCTCGTGACCGAGAACGCCTCGCGCCGCTGGCGTTGAAATTAACAGTATATCAATAGGTTGTATAACGTGGCTGATCTGTTCTTCTATGGCACGCTGCGCCATCTCCCGCTGCTTGAGCTGGTGTTGGGGCGCAAGGGGGCGCAGCTCGATGCCGTGCCTGCGCAACTGCCCGGATACGGGGTGTTTGCCGTACAGGATCAACCCTTTCCCACCATCGAGGCGCGGCAGGGCTGTACTGTGGACGGCCTTCTGGCGCGCGGACTGACAGAGGCGGATCTTGCGGCGCTGAACTTCTATGAGGGCGGCTTCGCTTATGCGCTCGAGTCCTTGCGCGTGCGCTTGCAGGACGGCAACGAGGCCGAAGCGCAGGTCTATTTTCCGGCGCCGGGCCTGTGGCAGACCGGGGCGCCGTGGGATCTGGCGGCTTGGGAACGCGAATGGGCGGCGTTGACCCTGCGCGCGGCAGAGGAGGTCATGGCCTATCAGGGCCGGATGACCGCCGAGCAGGTCGCCCGCGTCTTTCCCTCGGTCCGCCGCCGCGCAGCAGCCTGGCTGGCAGGGCAGGCGCGTCCAGCTGATCCACAGCACGACCTTACCCGCGACGTGATCGTGCACGATCACAAGCGCGCCTATATGAACTTCTTCGCGATGGAGGAGATGGACCTGCAATTTCGCCGCTTTGACGGCACGCTCAGCCCGGTCATCAACCGCTGCGCGGCGATGGTGGGCCACGCGTCGGTGGTGCTGCCCTATGATCCGATCCGCGATGAGGTGCTGCTGGTGGAGCAGTTCCGCGCGCCCCCCTTCATCATGGGCGACAGCGCTCCTTGGATGTGGGAGCCGGTGGCCGGTGTGATTGATCCAGGGGAGAGCGCCGAGCAGACTGCCATCCGCGAGGCCGAGGAGGAGGCCGGAGTGACCATCCAACAGCTGGAGGTGGTGGCACGGGCCTATCCCTCCAGCGGGGCGCTGGCAGAGTTCATACATATTTTCATTGGCGTGTGCGATCTTTCTGCGGTCAACGGCGGCGGTGGTCTGGCGGGCGAAGGGGAGGACATCCGCAGCCAGATCCTTAGCTATGATGCGCTGATGCAGGGCGTCGACGATCAGGCCTACAAGGACATGCCGCTGGTGATGGCAGCGCTGTGGTTGTCACGCCATCGCGCGCGGCTGCGCGCCACGTGGGGGTGACCGCTTCGCGACTTGTGGTCGCCTGACGGCTTGGCTACACCTGTGGGGAATGATCGAAAGGGATACCATGCGCATTGCACGCGATCTGGCTGATGCGATCGGCCACACTCCTCTTATCCGCCTGAACCGCGTCAGCGACGAGACCGGCTGCGAGATCCTGGGCAAGGCGGAATTCATGAATCCGGGCCAGTCTGTCAAGGACCGCGCCGCGCTGTACATCATCAAGGACGCGCTGGACCGTGGCGAACTGAAGCCCGGCGGCACCATCGTCGAAGGCACCGCCGGCAACACCGGTATCGGCCTTGCGCTGGTGGGTGCCTCGATGGGGTTCAAGACGGTGATCGTGATCCCGGAAACCCAGTCCGAGGAAAAGAAGGACATGCTGCGCCTTGCTGGCGCGCAGCTGGTTCAGGTGCCTGCGGCCCCCTACAAGAACCCCAACAACTACGTGCGCTATTCCCAGCGCCTCGCCGAACAGCTGGCCAAGACCGAGCCCAACGGCGCCATCTGGGCCAATCAGTTCGACAACGTGGCGAACCGGCAGGCACATGTTGAAGCCACAGGCCCGGAAATCTGGGCACAGACCGGCGGCAAGGTTGACGGCTTTGTCTGTGCTGTCGGCTCCGGCGGCACGCTGGCGGGCGTGGCCGAGGCATTGCAGCCCAAGGGCGTGAAGATCGGCCTGGCTGATCCGCTGGGGGCTGCACTTTATTCCTACTACACCGAGGGCGAGCTGAAATCCGAAGGCTCCTCGATCACCGAGGGTATCGGCCAGGGCCGCATCACCAAGAACCTCGAAGGCTTCAAGCCCGATTTCAGCTATCAGGTGCCCGACAGCGAAGCGCTGCCGTATGTCTTTGACCTGCTGCACGAGGAAGGTCTGGTTCTGGGTGGCTCCTCCGGCATCAACATTGCCGGTGCTGTGCGCCTGGCCAAGGATCTCGGCAAGGGGGCAACCATTGTCACGGTGCTGTGCGATTACGGCACCCGGTATCAGTCAAAACTGTTCAACCCGGATTTCCTGCGCGAAAAGGACCTGCCGGTGCCGGAGTGGATGACCCATGCACCCGCCTCGATTCCCGGCGTTTTTGAGGACGTATGACACCTATCATAACCGCTTTGCGGGCGATGCTTCTGGGGCTGGCCGTCATGGTCGGCCTCGCGTTGCCTGCCATGGCCCAGCTGAGCGAGAAATCGCGGGCCGACTATCAGAACTGGCTCAAGACCGCGGCCCGCGCCGAAGAGGTCATTGATGCCAACCGCGCCTCCAGCGCCGCGATGGAATCCCTGCGGCTGGAGCTGACCAGCTACCGCCAGGAATTTCTCGAGGCCCGCACCGATAACGGTGATCGGATCCGCACCCTCGAAAGCCAGCTGGATGCGCTGGGGCCTGCCCCTGGCGAGGGGGAAACTGAGCCTGAAGACATCGCCCAGCTGCGCGCCTCGCTGGAAAGCCAGCTCAAGGAGCTGAAGGTGCCGCGCATCGTCTCCGAGGAGGCCTATAACCGCGCCAACGGGCTGATCGCGGAAATCGACAAGATCATCCGCGAGCGCCGCACCCGCACCCTGCTGGAGCGCGGCCCGTCGCCGCTGAACCCGGAGCATTGGGGCGACGCCTGGCGGGCCCTTGCGCGCTCCGGCACCGCGCTCTGGAATGAAACCGCGTACAAGATCGACAGCGCCACCACGCGTGAGCAGATCCAGAACAGCCTGCCTGCCTTGCTGTTCCTGCTGACGGTGGCCCTTTTGCTGCTGCTGCGCGGACGGCCCTGGGCGCATGCGGCAGGCGGGTACCTGCGCGGATTTGGCAGCAGCGGCCGCGGTGTCTGGACCTTTGTCGTGTCGCTGCTCGAGGTGATCCTGCCCTTTATCGGCATCATTTGCCTGGTGGCGGCGGTGAATCTGTCGGGTGTGTTGGGCATCCGCGGCTCGATCCTGCTGGATTACGTTCCGGGCTGGGCGCTGCTGATCCTGTCCTTGCACTGGCTGGGCAATCAGCTGTTCTCCAACCGTCTGGAAAATGACCTGGTACCGGTGCAGGAGGGGCGGCTGAACGAAACCCGTCTGATCGTCGACGTCCTGGCGCTGATCCTGGTGGCGCAGGACGCGCTGCGCCAGCTTGAGATTATCGACAACCTCCCGGCAGAGGCACATGCCGTGCTCAGTTTTCCGCTGATCCTGGCGGCGGCTCTGATGCTGCTGAGGTTGCACCGTATCGGTGCTAAGCAGCGCCAGAAACAGGCCGAGACGGAAACCGAAGACGACGGCGCCATCACTGCGGGTGCCAACCGGGTGATTTCGGTGGTGCGCCGCGGCAGTTACCTGTTGGGTTTCCTTGCGCCAGTTCTGGCTGCCTGCGGCTATGTGAACGCCGCCGAGGCGCTGATCTTCCCGGCCGTGTCCACCCTGGCGCTGCTGGCCGCACTGCTGGTCGTGCATCGGTTCCTGGGGGATCTTTACGGCTGGTTGTCCGGGCAGGGCCAGGATGCACGCGAATCTCTGGTCTCGGTCATGCTCGGCTTTGCACTTGCGACGCTGTCGGTGCCGCTTTTGGCGCTGATCTGGGGCGTGCGCGTGGCCGACCTGACGGAGTTGTGGTCGAAGTTCCTGGCAGGGTTCAGCGTCGGTGACGTGCGTATCTCGCCTACCGCGTTTCTGACCTTCGCCATCGTCTTTGCCGCGGGCTATACGGTCACCCGGCTGGTGCAGGGTTCGCTGCGCAACTCCTTGCTGCCCAAGACCCGCATCGACGCAGGCGGGCAGAATGCAATCACCGCAGGTCTGGGCTATATCGGCATCTTTCTGGCCGCACTGGCTGCGATCACCAGTGCGGGAATTGATCTGACCGCGCTTGGGTATGTGGCCGGTGCCCTGTCGGTCGGTATCGGCTTTGGTCTGCAGAACATCGTGTCGAACTTCGTCTCCGGCATCATCCTGTTGATCGAACGGCCAATCTCCAAGGGCGACTGGATCGAGGTCGGCGGGCTGATGGGCTATGTGCGGGACATCTCGGTGCGCTCCACCCGGATCGAGACTTTTGACCGCTCCGATGTGATCGTGCCGAATTCGGACCTGATCTCTGGCACCGTCACCAATTTTACCCGTGGCAATACCGTGGGCCGGGTGATCGTTCCTGTCGGAGTGGCCTACGGCACCGATCCGCGCAAGGTCGAGGGCATCCTGACCGAGATCGCCCGCGCTCATCCCATGGTGCTGTTGAACCCGGCGCCCTCGGTGGTGTTCCAGGGGTTTGGCGCCGACAGTCTGGATTTCGAGATCCGCGCCATCCTGCGCGACGTGAACTGGCTTCTGTCGGTGAAATCCGACATGAACTACGACATCGCCAAGCGGTTCCAGGAAGAAGGGATCGAGATCCCCTATGCCCAGCGTGACATCTGGATCCGCAACCCAGAAGCGCTTGCCGCACCGGTAGCCATGGCCGCCGCTGGCTCTGCGGAAACGGCGGAGGGCAGCTCCGGCCGCGCGCGGACGGTGCCGATGGAACCGGATGCGGATGATTTGAACCTGCCCGACGGGGCCGATGATGGGGACAGTGATGCCGACAAGTGAGAAGCTGTTTGAAAGTGACGCCTATGCCCGGATGACCGAAGGCAGGGTGCTAGCCCATGTCGCCATTGGTGAGGGGCAGGGGGGCGTCGTGCTGGACCGCAGCCTGTTCTACCCGACCGGAGGCGGCCAGCCTGGCGACGCCGGCCAGCTGGTTTGGGCAGAGGGGCAAAGCGCAGTGGTGGACACCCGCAAAGGCGAAGATGGTGCCATCGTGCTGGCCCTTGCGGACGGGGCGGCGTTGCCGGCGGTTGGCGCCACCGTCACCCAGGCGCTGGACTGGCAGCGCCGCTATGGCCACATGCGGGTCCACACGGCCCTGCATCTGCTTTCGGTGGTGATACCCTTGCCGGTGTCCGGCGGTGCCATCACCGCAGCGAAGGGGCGGCTTGATTTCAACATGCCCGAGGCCCCCGCGGACAAACAGGCGCTGCAGGACCAGCTCCAAGCCCTGATCGACCGCGATCTGGAGGTGAGCGAGGACTGGATCACCGAGGCAGAACTGGAGGCCAATCCGCAGCTGGTCAAAACGATGTCGGTTGCACCGCCGCGCGGTGCGGGGCGCGTCCGGCTGGTCCGCGTCGGCACGGCAGAGCAGCAGGTGGATCTACAGCCCTGTGGCGGCACCCATGTGCGCAGCACCGGCGAAATCGGCCAGATCCGCATCGGCAAGATCGAGAAAAAAGGCAAGCAGAACCGGCGGGTGTACCTGCATCTGGAGGGCTGAAAAAGAATTCGGCGGGAAGTGAATTTTTTGCCCTTTCGGCCCTTGCATTTCCCCCTGCAATCCTTCAAAAGCCCCCTCAACGGAGAGGTGGCCGAGTGGTCGAAGGCGCACGCCTGGAAAGTGTGTAGGCGGGAAACCGTCTCCAGGGTTCGAATCCCTGTCTCTCCGCCATTATACAATTTTGTTGGATCTGAACAGGCCGCTTCGAGCGGCCTTTTTCTTTTTTTCTACTGATGTTGGCCGCGAGTTCTGTTTGTCTTGAGTTTCTTTCGGTTGGGCCTATTCTCGTTCATTGAGTGGTATGAAATGTGGTATGAATCTCAGTGGCTTTATCTGGCAAGTTGACTAAAAAGCTGGTGGAAAACCTCGGCGCTGGGCGGCATGGGGATGGCAACGGTTTGTATCTTGTTGTTGATCCATCAGGGGCGCGGCGCTGGATTGTGCGCGTGGTAGTCAAAGGGCAGAAGAATAAAAAGGGGGGGCCGCTTCGCACGGATTTCGGTTTGGGTGGTGCGGACCTTGTGCCCCTTAATCAGGCCCGAGAGCGTGCGCTGGAATACCGGCGGATGGCAAAACAGGGGCTGAACCCTAGGTTCAATGCGCGTCAGGAGGTGCCCACTTTTGAAGAAGTGGCGCAACAGGTCCATGTCGATCGCATGCCAACATGGAAAAACGCCAAGCACGGGGCTCAATGGATCAATACTCTGCGGGACTATGCCTTTCCCAAGATAGGCCGCATGCCGGTGGACAGCATCGGCCAGCCTGAGGTGCTGATGTGCCTGTCGCCAATCTGGACCGAGAAGTATGAGACCGCACGACGCTTGGCGCAACGTATCAAGATTGTTCTTGATGTAGCCAGGTCGAAAGGTTTTCGTTCCGGCGAAAATCCAGTCACAGCGATCAAGGACGCGCAGGTGCTGCCCAAGGTCAAGGCCAAGCCCAAACACCATGAGGCCATGCGCTGGAAGGACGTGCCAGCGTTATTTGCAGACTTGGAAGCCAAGAATGCGATGTCCGCCAAGGCGCTGATGTTTACCTGCCTGACCGGGGCACGAACCGGTGAAGTGCTTGGCCTGCGCTGGGCGGAGTTGGATCTGGAAAACCGCCTGTGGATTTGCCCGGCAGAACGGATGAAAACCGGCGAGGACCACAGGGTGCCACTGACCGATGAAATGCTCGCGATCATTGAACCGCTAAAAGCCATAGGCTCTGAATTCGTGTTCGAAGGGCAAAAGCGCCACCAGCCACTGTCTAACATGTCAATGCTGATGCTTTTGCGCCGGATGAAGGTGGAGGGGGTGACGGTGCACGGGTTCCGCTCCACCTTCCGCGATTGGGCGGCAGAAGTGGCCAATGCGCCGCGCGAGGTGGCCGAGAAAAGCTTGGCGCATGCGGTCGGTTCCGATGTGGAACGGGCTTATGCGCGATCCGACCTTTTGGAAAAGCGCCGCTCATTAATGAATGACTGGTCGCAATTTGTAACATCTTGGAGCAACTAGGGGCAGAGGAATGCAAGTTCCACTGAATGAGCCGGAATGTGAATGCCTCGGACAGTTCCGCATGGCGCTCAGCGAAGAGACGGAAGAGGGCCGAATTAGAGCCATTGATGTCGTACGCCACGAAGTTGTGAGCCTGGGCTTGGAAAACTGGCCAGTTGGCAAATCTTCGTCGCCCAGATTCGTCCAATGGGCCGCTGAAACTGCGCAAAGCCGCTATGATGCCGCACACAAGTTCCATGAGATTGTCAAGCGTTATGAGGGCAAAAATGAACGCAAGATCAACGTAGCCGAATATATCGGAAAATGTGTGTGGGACAGCATTCAGGTCAAGAGGTTCCAGGGGGTGCAGGTTAAAGGTGGCTTGCTAGAGCAGACGCGGGACTACGCAAAGCAAAATGGAGTTGGCGGCGCAAGAGACTTAGATGTTTTGCGAAAGATCTGGAGCACCTATCGCGGTGTCGTGCATTTGGGCATGGCTATGGACTACCTCGAAGATCATCCGGAGACGGCGTGGCACGTACTCCATCTCGCTGAGAGGTTTCGCATCGGACTCAGCTCAAACTGCCCTAAAGGCACTTCTACGCCATATGTAGATCCAGGTGTGCAGCTTTCTTTTCTATATATATCAGAAGTTTAGGGTCCTGGATTTGCAAATCGGGGACTGCCGCGCTCCCTAGGTAAGGTTCACTTCATTCGCTGACATTCGAATCAGCGAAAGGAACCCAAACGTGCCGAGCCTATTTGAAGATGAACGTTGTTACGTCTTGGCGGACCCCGAACTCGAACTCTTGGGGGACCGAGAAAAACTGGCACAATGGCGCCATAAGGGGGTTGGTCCCGCTTACTACAAGATCGGTCGCAAGGTGATCTACCGCGGCACCGATTTGAACGCTTGGCTTGACGCGAACCGTATTGATCCGTCTCAAGAAGGCGCAAAGTGATGCACCTGTTGGCGGTCTTTATCAAATTCCTGCGCGCCGTATCCCGCATGATCGGCGGTGCTACATGAGCCGCCCCTATAAAGGCATTCGTCTCAAGAAGAACCGCGTCTATTCGACTGAGGACTTGCAGCGCGCCTACGCAGTGAGCGCCAATACGATCTCAAATTGGCGGAAAGCTGGCTTGCGACCCTCTGATTGCAAGCGCCCCTATGTGTTCCTTGGCGGTCTGGTGATGGCGTTTCATAAGGCTCGCCATGAACGACTGGGCACGCGACTGAAGCCTGGGGAATTTAAATGCACTGGCTGCAAGTCAGCGGTGTATCCGGAGCTGGGCGACCTCATTGTCAAGCGTGTGGCCAACGGCACCAGTATGGCATTTGGGCGGTGTTCGGAGTGTGGCTGCCAAGTAAGAAAATTCGTTTCTGAGGCCGATTTGGCTGTGTTTGAACAGTTGCGTGACCGCAATACCACCGTCGACTCCTTACGCGAAGGAATTGGGCGAGATCCCGGTGGTATTGGGAGTAGCGAGGAAACGGATGGTCTGCGCTGGTGGGGCGTGAATGACCGTGTCGTCTATGACTGGCAGGTTCATGCTGGCCGACTTGCGGAGCAGACGATGGATCAGCACCTGTCAGCAATCCGATTTATGGAGGCGGTTTTGAACGGAAAACCCTTCGACCGGCTTACAGTCCGGGATGTGGATCTCGTGCGAAGCGCCCTGAAAGAGGCGATGGTGACAAAGTCAAAAGGCAAAAAATCAAGGTCTACCGCTTCGCATCAGGCCTCTCAGATCATGAGCTTTTTGGAGTGGTTGATCAAACAAAACGGCTACAAACGTCTACCAGCCGACCTGCCGAACTATATTCAACTGCCGAAGGCGGCCTATGCCAAGGCGATGCCAAAGGGGGAGAAGACCTATGCGTCGCTGGAGGAGGCGGAGGAGCTTTTGCACGGCATGCCAGTGCTGAGCCTGGCGAACCGGAGGGCTAGGGCGATGTTTGCCATTGCCTACCTTGGGGCGCTGCGCGCGGATACCATCACCACATTGAGGCTCGCCCATTTTGATCAAGAGGGCCAAAAGGTCATTCAGGATGCCACGACCTCTCGCACCAAAAATGGTAAAAGCCTCAGGATCAGCTGGTTTCCAATCGCCAAAGCATTCTCCGCCGCCGTGGCCGATTGGGTAGACCACATGCAATCGATGGGGCTGCAGGGGGAAGACGCGCTGTTCCCAAGTCTCCCCGAATTGAAGAGAGGCTCCTATTTGAAGGACCCAGAGCGCTCTCCGATTGAGCCGATGGCCTCCAAGGACGCCGTGGCAAAAGCCTTCGCGTTGGCTTGTCGAGATGCGGAAGCCAAGTATAACCCTCACTCGGTAAAGGACACGCTTGCAGCCGAGCGCGACCGCCGTCCTCTGACGCAGCAACAGCGCAAGGCCTGGTCGGAAAACATGGGCCACGAAAGCGAAAAAATTACTGAGACCCACTATGGCAAACTCCCCGAGGCGGAGCGCTTCGCCCTTTTTGAAGAGATAGCAAATGGCAAAGGTCAGGGCAGGCCTGAACCGCGCAAAATGACCGATGCACAGAAAATTGCGCTGATGGATGAGTTGTTGGCGAAAGTTGGCTGGGAATAAGGGGGGCTGATTGGCATACGAACATCCTTCCAGCTCGTCTTCGCGAGCATTGCGTACCATGTCCGTAAACCGGTCGGTCAGCCTTCGGGCTGTGGCGAGAGCAGGCAAAGAAGCTTCGATCCGTGCGACCTGGATGGCATCTGCCTTGCCCAGATGATCCTGGCCCAAGGTCAGGAGGCGGGCGATCTTGCGCGCGGGCGGCGATTTGTCTGTGCCCGATGGCGCGGCCCGCTCGGCACGGCGCTGGCGCGTGGCCCATTCCCCGACGACACGGAGGCTGCCTTCGAAACCATCGGCCCGCAGCCGGCGCCAGAGTTCGGCGCCGTTCCGGCAGCCGCCCGGCCATTCCCGCTCCAGCCGCGGCAGCCAAGGGGTCAGACTGCTCTCACGGATGCGGAAAACATCCTCGCGTTCCCCACGCAAAATCTGCCGGACGAGCTGGCGGCTGAGCCCTGTCTGGCGAACGATCCGCCGGATCGGCACGCCATCATCAGCCATTTGGCGAACCATCCGGTTGGTTTGCTGACGGCGCAGATAGCCTTCGTATTGCAGCTTTTCAGCGGCCGTCAGCAGCTTTGGATCCAGTGTCTTTGCTCCGGTCGCTTTGCGGATGGCAGGCATGTTACGTTGTACGGCGGCCAGAAAAGCTGCGCTCGCGTTTTCTAACAGGTGCCAGCGGTCGGCAACCTGAACCGCTTTTGGCAAGGCCCGTGAGACGGCACCGCCATAGCCTCCGTTGCGGTCGCGGGCGACGACCTCAATCCCCGGACGGGCCCGCAGCCAGGCCTCGACCGTGGCCGGTTCCCCGTCTGGCAGGAGGTCAATAACCCGGCGCCGCTCCAGATCGCAGATCAAGGTGCCGTATCACTGCCCCTTCCGCTAAGCTCAATCGTCAATGCCAATAACGCGGAGATCACTGCTTGAGGCCTCAGCCGTGTCCCGGATGCTTCGGAGGAAAGTATCCTTGCTGACTGGCAGCAGGAGCCGTGCGGCGAGCGCCTGTGCCGGACGCCCGCCGAGTGTCAGGCCGAGGTGCCGGACCAGTCCTTGCAGACGGGAGGTACGCCGCGCATGCGGCCGGGTCACGTCCGGGGAAATCGCTCCGCAAATATCTTGGCTGGGCAACGCGGAGCACGGCAGCGAAAGCGGCGAACCAGCAGGACCAGTTCCACCTTCCGGCCATGCGCAGGAAGATCGGCAGGCCGTCGGCGGTACCTGCTGTGAACAAGGCGTGAAGCCGTGCCGCAGCGCGGGCACACCGCCGTGGCTTTGGCGGAACGCGAGTGGATTCGGACCGTGTTCCCGACAAGCTGAACCTGGTTGACCTTGAGACCTGCTGGCAGGAAATCCCGCCGTGAAAACTGTGACGCCATCGGCAACCTCCTCCAAAACCTACAGATATATAGCGCTTGGCAGGTTGGTCGGCACCAAATCTGCTTCAGATCCATTTTTGGATGCCGATAGGGGGGGCAAGATTGAGTGCCGATTGACAGATAAACTCCGGCCCCTGAACGACACGGATAGAAGCAGGACAACAGTATTCCCGTGCCACTTGCTCCAATGGCCTGACAACGTCTGCACCTGTGTACCGCGGCCGGACGTCAATGGCTGGGGACACTTTCGAGTACGTATCCACAATGGTCAGGATCCGAATTTTCCGGCCGTCAAACAGCTGATCCGACAGAAAATCCATTGCCCAGACGTCATTCGGAGATGCCGCCGGTCTGCGGTCTTCCCGGAGCTTTGCGACAACCTTGCGCTTTGGCCTCTTGCTCGGGATCTGAAAGCCTTCTTCGGTATATAGCCGGTAGATCCGCTTGGCGTTCACTTCTCAGAAGAATATGGATCCGCCGGTATCCGTAGCGCACCCGCGTCTCGGCTATCTCGCGGATCTGCTTTCGCAATGCCGCCTGCGACGGCCGACGCGACTTGTAGAAATAGGTGGATTTGTTCAGCCCCAAAACCTTGCAGCCGCGCCGGATCGAGACCTGAAACACCCCCTGAACATAGTCGACCAGCTGTCGGCCTTTCGCAGGCGCTACACCTTTTTTGCCAGCTCGTCCTGAAGCATTGCTTTGTCGAGGGACAAGTCGGCGACCATCCTCTTCAGGCGGCCATTCTCTTCCTCAAGCAGCTTCAGGCGTCTCAATTCGGACGGCATCACCCCGCCGTACTTCTTGCGCCACCGGTAATAGGTCTGCTGGGAAACGCTTGCCTTGCGGCAGACTTCCTGCACACTCAGCCCATCATCAACCTGCTTGAGAATGAAGGCGATCTGCTGTTCGCTGAACCGTGATTTCCGCATCGGGATTCTCCGCGTTGCCTGCCGGGAATATTACTGGAAGATTCTCACTTCCGCCGGTCCAGGTTCCGGGAAGCAGGTCACGGGAAGCAGGTCAGCATAAATGTGCGAAACGGGCCCAGTCTCTCGCATGGACCTTTAAAGTCTTCTCAGACGCTGCCGCTGTCTGTAAGGGCTCATTACCGAAAAAATAGCAGGTTCCGGCGCAATGATCCGGATCAATCCGCAGCCAGCCGCCCCGTGTCAGACTAGTGCGGTATTGCTCAGGAGAGCTGCGGCATGAAGTACAGGGATTATTACAAGATACTTGGCGTCGCCCCGGAGGCAGAGGCAGACGAGATCAAGCGCGCATACCGCAAGCTTGCGCGGAAATACCACCCGGATATCAATGCCACCGCGGATGCCGAGGCAAAATTCAAGGATGTCAACGAAGCCTATGACGTGCTGAAGGATCGGGAACGGCGTGCGGCCTATGACGAGCTGAGCAAGCCGCCAGCCGGCGGAAAAGACGGCTTTCGGCCGCCCCCGGGATGGGAAGGCGGGTTTGAGTTCTCCAGCAGCAGCCCCGGGGATGCAGAGGCTTTCAGCGATTTCTTCGAAACCCTGTTCCGGCGGCGGGGACCGCCCTATGGCGCGGAAGCGGGCACGAGGGGGGCGGACAAGCACGTCCGCCTGCAGCTGGACATTGCGGACGCATTCAGTGGCGGCGCCCGTGTCCTGACCCTCAGGGAGCCGCAGTTGGCGGCGGATGGCTCTGTTCAGCTTCAGGAGCGCAGCATCACGGTCCAAGTTCCCAAGGGGATTGCCGAGGGGCAACACATCCGGCTGCCGGGGCAGGCCATGTCACCACCGGGAGGCGGTGCGCCGGGGGATCTGTTCCTTGAGGTGCGCTTTGCCCCGCATCCGGTCTACCACGCTGTTGGCCGGGATCTGTACCTGGAACTGCCGGTGGCCCCTTGGGAAGCGGCGCTGGGAGGCAAGGTGATGATGCCGACGCCGGATGGCAATGTTGCGCTGACCATTCCCGCCAATGCCCGCAGTGGCCAGAAGCTGCGCTTGAAGGGCAAGGGGCTGCCGGGAACGCCCGCAGGAGACATCTTTGCAACGCTCAGGATCGTGAACCCCAAGGTGACGACAGAAGAAGCGCGCCGGGTCTTTGAGCAGATGGCGCGGGATGTGCCGTTCAACCCGCGCGCCGGTATCGGAGGATAAACGCATGAAACCTGCAAGGGCAAAAGGCACAGTTGTCGTCAGTTTGACCCTGGAAGAGCTTTGCCGATTTTGCCACGCTGACAGAAATTGGGTCATCGAACTGGTCGACCACGGGGTTCTGGAGCCCGAAGGGGCTTCAATCCAGAACTGGCGGTTCCATAGCATCAACATTGCCCGCGCCAAGAAGGCGCGGCGCCTGAGCCGGGATCTGGGCGTCAATACCGCCGGGATTGCGCTGGTGCTGGACCTGCTGGCGGAACGGGACGAGATGCTGCGGCGGCTGGCCGCCTTCGAAGAAGTTTAGCGGATGTGCTGGAGCGCAGAAGCTTCTGCCGCGATGGCGGTTGCCGGTGCCGCTGCAACGGTGGTCTGTCGGCGGCAGGGCCAGCCTTTGGCTGTGTGGGGCGTGCTTGGCTATTTCACCATCATGGAGGCTTTGCAGCTCGCCGGATACCTGACCGCCGATGACTGCAGTGCAGTGGCGAACAAGGGGGTCACGCTGCTGTCTTATCTGCACATCGCCTTTCAGCCCGTTCTGATTAACGCCTTCGCGTTGGAGCTTGTGCCTGCCGCCGTCAGTGCGCGCTGCAGGCAGTGGGTGCTGAGCCTCGGCTTCGGGGCGGCGGGGGTGATGCTGCTGCAGCTGCTGCCCGTGCCGGCATTGGGACGCTGTGCGGCCGGGGCGCCGTTGTGCGCCGAGGTTCTGTGCACCGTATCGGGGACTTGGCACATCGCCTGGAACGTGCCTTACAACGGCCTGCTGGTGCCGCTGGACACTGCGCTTAGGGTGCAGTCCGGCTTTCCGGCATATATGGCGGCGGTGTTCTTCCTGCCGCTGGCCTATGGGGCGTGGCGGTTTGTGCTGATGCATCTTTTCGCCGGGCCGATGCTGGCCTGGACGCTGACCAGCAACCCGAACGAGATGCCTGCTGTCTGGTGCCTTTTTTCAATCGTGATCCTGTGTATCGGCCTTAGCCCTTGGATGCGCGAAGCCTTCACCGCCAGAAGCTGGTGGGGGCTGCGGGTTTAGCGGTGGCGGTCAATCCTGTCGGCGTGATCAGGATCAATCCGTTGGGGTCCGGTGCGGGGTAATCTGAAACACAGGAGTCGCAAGATGCGTGCCATGGTGTTCCATAAAGCAGGTGAGCCGCTCCGGCTGGAGGATGTTTCCCGGCCGGAGCCGGGGCCTAGGGAGGTGCTGATCCGGGTCGAGGCTTGCGGCGTGTGCCGCACCGATCTTCACATCGCTGATGGCGACCTGACCGAAGCTGCTGTGCCGCTGATCCCCGGGCATGAAATTGTCGGGCGCATTGTGGCATCAGGCAGCTGGGCCGAGGGGGTCAGCACTGGCCAGCGGGTCGGCGTGCCCTGGCTGGGAAGCACCTGCCGCCAGTGCCGTTATTGCCGCGAGGGGCGGGAGAACCTGTGCGATGCGCCGGTCTTTACCGGCTATACCCGCGACGGCGGGTTTGCCGAGTTCTGCGTTGCCGATGCGCGCTATGTGTTCCGGCTGGATGAGGGGGCCAGCCCGGTACAGCTGGCACCGCTGTTGTGCGCCGGGCTGATCGGCTACCGCAGCTACCGGATGGCGGGGAAAGGCGGTAATATCGGCCTGTATGGTTTCGGGGCGGCGGCGCATATCCTGACCCAGCTGGCAGTCTGGCAGGGCCGCAAGGTTTTTGCGCTGACGCGGCCCGATGACACGGACGGGCAAGAGTTTGCCCGCAGTCTCGGCGCCGCTTGGGCAGGCGGCTCTGATGAGCGGCCGCCGGAAGAGCTGGATGCCGCTATCCTGTTTGCACCGGTTGGCAGCCTGGTGCCTGCGGCCCTGAAGGCCGTGCGCAAGGGGGGCAGGGTGGTTTGCGGCGGCATCCACATGAGCGACATTCCGTGTTTTCCCTATGGGGACTTGTGGGGCGAACGTCATATCCTGTCGGTGGCCAATCTGACCCGGAAGGATGGTGACGAGTTTCTGTCCCTGGCGGTTGAGGCCGGTATTTCCACTGAGACCCGCAGCTATGCGCTGGACGCGGCCAATCAGGCGCTTGCGGACATGCGGCAAGGGCGTCTGCAAGGGGCCGCGGTGCTGGTGTCCTGATGTTGTGAGGCGAAAATGTTTAAAAACAAAACCCTAATGAATTGAGAACGACGCAGCTGCGGCCCGTTCTGCCGTCCGGGGGCTTGGATTTCGCACTGACGGACGAACTGGACGGCGACTCCGGCTGGCTGGGACAGAAGCGGCCAATGGATGCGATCCGGATGGGCGCCCTGACTGGCCATCAGGATTTCAATGTCTTTGTTCTGGGGCGACCCGGCAGCGGCCGACATGCGCTGGCCCAGTCGATCCTGGCCGAGGTCGCGCAGGACCGGCCGGTGGCCTGCGGCTGGGTCTATGTCAACAACTACGAGGTGCCGCACAAGCCGGTTGCGATCCGGCTGCCCGCCGGCTCCGCCTGCCGTCTACGCAAGATGATGGAAACGCTGGTGGACGACCTGGCCAGCCAAATTCCGGCGCTGTTTTAAACGGAGGATTACCAGACCCGGCGCCGCACCATCGAGGAGGATTTCACTGCCGGACATGAGAGCGAGATGGCGGAATTCTTTGCGGATGCCCGCACGACGGGAGTTGCCATCATGCGCACGTCAGTCGGCTTCAGTTTTGCTGGACTGCGCGGCGACAAGGTGTTGAGCCAGGAGCAGTTCGACGCGCTAGGCGAGGAGGAGCGTGAAGAGCTGGAAGCGGCGAGCCTGATCTCCACGGTGTCGCTGGAGCCGGATCCGGAGCCCTTGAGCATGCGGGTGGTGCTGATCGGCGAGCGGCTGCATTACTACTCGCTGTCGGCGCCGGACCCGGATTTCCTGCAGCAATTCAAGCTGGAGGCGGATTTCGAAGATGACCGCGCGCACCCGGCCCGGTGCCGGCAAGCTGGTCGACGTCGAACGAGAAACCGAACTGGGCGGACCGATCCATTCCAAGGGGATGCTGATCCTTCAGGGCTATCTGGCTGCTACCTATGCAAGCAGTGCGCCCTTGTCGCTGTGGGCGAGCCTGGTGTTCGAGCAGAGTTATGGCGGGGTGGAGGGCGACAGCGCCTCGGCAGCGGAGCTGATTGCGCTGCTGTCGTCGCTGGCTAAGGCGCCGCTGGACCAGTCCTTTGTGATCACCGGGTCAGTCAACCAGTTCGGCTATATCCAAGCGATCGGCGGGGTGAACCAGAAGATCGAGGGTCACTTTGATGTCTGCGCGGACCGCGGCCTGACCGGGCGCCAGGGAGTGCTGATCCCGGCCGCCAACCAGCGCCACCTGAACCTGCGCCAGCGGGTGGTGAATGCGGTGGCGGCGGGGCGGTTCCATATCTGCACGATGGCCTCTGACAGCGACGGGATCGCAGTGCTGACCGGGCTGGAGGCCGGGGGTCGCGGCACTATCGGGGTGTACCCGGAATGCAGCCTGAACCGGCCGGAGGAGGACCGGCTGCAGGGGTTTGCAGAGATCCTCAGGTCCTATGCGAACGAGGGAGGCGGCGATGCAGGGTGATGCGGGCGGGGCAGGGGATGCGGGCCCCGCCAGGGTTATTCCGGGCGCCAGCTGTTATCCGGACGCGGAGGCGGCGCTGGAGCTGGCGATGGAGCCGTCCCGGCACTTGGGGGCGGAGCTGCAGGGAGTGTTTGTCCGGGAAACCGCGGTTCTGGCCGCGGGCTATGCCCGTTCGCGGGTGGTGTCCTATTCGGGGCAGCGGGAGAGAGGGCTGACCGGGGCGGCCCTGACAAGGCATTTCAGGCGGATGCGCGGCGGTTCAAGGGGCTGTTGTCCGCCCGCGCTGCGGCGGTGGCGCTGGAAAGCTCGTTCCGGGAGGCGGAGGGCCATGTGCAGGAGGAGCTGCGCCGGATCTCGCAGGCCGGTGACATCCTGGTCTTCGGGTTCAAGCCGATCCTGCGGGCAGCGAGCTGTATTGCGGTGCTCCTGGCGGCAGGGCAGAGGGTGCCGGACTATGCGTTGCAGCTGGCCCGCAAAACCGGCAAGCCGCTGGTGGCGCTGATTGCCTGCCCTGCCGGGGCGAATCCGGACCCCGGCCGTGCAGGGCGGGAGGACAGCGGCATGGAGACCCGGTTCTGCACGCGGCCGGAGGCGCTGCTGCGGCAGTTGGAGCACATGAACCCGGCAGCGGTCATCGTTGCAGCGCTGCTTGCGGGTCTGCCGCCCGCCGCCCGCCTCCAGGACGCAGCCCGCTGCACGCTGATCCTTCAAACCAGCGGTTGAGGCGGCGCGCAGGCGGGCAGGGGCTCCGCCTCGGGGGCAGCTAAAAATAACGGGAGGATTAACCCGCATCATTTCATCCGGCGGCGGCGGGACTAGACTGAAGGCGTAATATCAAACGGGGAGGCCGAGGCATGCAAACGAATACGGTGCCCGAAATGGACATGTCCTGCAACACAACCGGCTGCTGCCCCCGATTCAATCCTGTGGGGTGGGACGGGCGCCATCTGCATTTCGAAGACAAACTCTTTGTCCACGCAAAAACCCGCAGCCTGCTGCATTTTCCGCTGAACATGGGGAAGGTGTTTGCCAGGGTGCAGGCAAACATCAAGGACGCCGGAGCACAGGATCCGGAGGGGTACTTTGTCCTCAGCCGCGACCTGTCCCCGGCCGAGGGTGAGCATTTCTTTGCGGTGACAGGAGACGTGCCCGGCGAGGACATGGCTACGCTTTCCGGAGACTTCATCACCAGAGTGTTCGAGGGACCGTACCGCAAGGCAAAGGACTGGGTGCACGAGATGGAAACCGCCGCCGCGGCGGTCGCAAAGACTGCCAGTGCTGTCTACATGTTTTACACCACTTGCCCGCGCTGCGCGCGGGCATACGGCAGGAACTACGTAATTGGCGTTGCCGAAGTCATCCAGACTTCCGCGCAGCCGGGAGGCAGCTATGAAAGACCCTGAACTGGAACTCCTGATCGACCGGCTGGAAAGCCAATCGGATCTGACCCTGGCGGATTTCGACGGCGTTCTGCATGCGCTGGCCTATCTGCTGCCGGGGGCAGCGCCGGATGATGAACACGCGGCGCAGCATATCGGCACCGCGGATGGGGCCATGCATGTGGCTGATGCGGCTTTTCCGGACTGGGATGTGCATATCCGAGGCGGGGCGTCTGGCAAGCATGGCCGCTGGCACTGCACCCTGCGGGAGAACGACAATCTCGACAATGATGCAGCGATCGGCCTGGGCCAGTCGTCGGTTCTGGGGCAGGCGATCCTGGCGGCGGTTTTGCGGTTGGGGATGATCCTGAAAAAAGACTGAACGGATGTAGCTTGGAGAGGCCGCGGGGAAGGAAGGCTGATGTCCAGGATTTTGACAATCACACTGAACCCCGCTGTCGATCTGGCGACGTCGATCGACCGGGTGGTGGCAGGCCCCAAGCTCTATTGCAAGGCGCCGCGGGTGGATCCCGGCGGCGGTGGGGTCAACGCGGCCCGGGCCATCCGCAAGCTGGGCGGCGAGGTCTCGGCGCTGGTGGCGGTCGGCGGCGCCATGGGCGAGCAATTGCTGCAGCTGCTGGTGGCGGAAGACATGCTGGCGGTGGCGGTCCATGTGCCCGGCGAAACCCGGCAGAGCTTTGCCGTGACGGACGAGACCACCGGCGAGCAGTTCCGCTTCAGCGTGCCGGGCGAGACGATGACAGCCCGCGATGGCGCCCGGCTCTTAAGTGCGATTGCGCAGGCGGCGCCGCGGGAGGGCTATGTGGTGCTGAGCGGCGGTGTTGCACCCGGCCTGGACGATGATTTCCCGCATCAGGTGTTGGCGGCGATTGCACCGCGCACGGACAAGCTGGTGGTCGATACCTCCAAGGCGGCGCTGGCACATTTGCTGGCGGCGCCCGGCCAGCCAGTGCATGTGCTGCGGCTGGACCAGCGGGAGGCGGAACAGGCGGCGGGGCATCAGATGGCCTCGGTCGCGGACAGCTTGGGGTTTGCCCAGGACCTGATTGCCCGCAGCGTGGCGGATATTGTGGTCGGCGGCCGCGGTGCAGAGGGGTCGGTTCTGGCCACCAGGGACCAGCGGATTTTCTGCCGCGCGCCGTATGTCGAGGTGCACAGCAAGATCGGCGCTGGGGATGCCTTTACCGGCGCGCTGACGCTGGCGCTGTCTCACGGCGAGGCGCTGGATCAGGCGCTGCGCTGGGGTGTTGCCGCGGCCAGCGCCACGGTGGGCAGCGAGGGCACCGCGCTGTTTGAAAGCGGTCAGGTGGAGGCGCTGCTGCCGCATTGCGAAATCGAGGCGCTCTAGCCTGCTTCGGCCTTGGCGGCGTTGCGCAGGACCTGCACGAAGCTGTCGGGGGTTACCGAGATGCTGTCGATGCCAAATTCCACCAGGCGGCGAGCATAGTCCGGGTTGTTGCTGGGCGCCTGGCCGCAGAATCCGACCTTGGACCCGGCCTTGTGCGCCTCGCGGATGACTGTTTCGATCATCCACAGCACTGCCGGGTCATCCTCGCGGAACAGCTCCGCCAGAGGGTCGGAGTCTCGGTCGATGCCCAGGGTCAGCTGGGTGAGGTCGTTGGAGCCGATCGAAAAGCCGTCGAAGCGTTCGGCAAATTCCGCCGCACGCAGCACGTTGGAGGGAATTTCGCACATGACGTAGACCTCCAGCCCGTTTTGGCCGCGCTTCAGGCCGTGCTCTGCCATCACCGACAGCACCCGGTCGGCCTCCCCTGGGGTGCGGCAAAAGGGAACCATCACAATAACATTCATGAAGCCCATCTGTCCGCGCAGCCGGGCAATCGCCTGGCATTCCAGCGCAAAGCCGTCGCGGTATTCGTCCGAGTAATAGCGGGAGGCGCCGCGGACGCCGATCATCGGGTTTTCTTCGGCAGGTTCAAAAGCTTGCCCGCCCAAGAGGTCGGCGTATTCGTTGGTCTTGAAATCGCTCATCCGGATGATCACCGGCTTGGGGTGGCAGAAGGCTGCGATCCGAGACAGGCCGCGGGCAAGGCGGTCAACGAAGTATTCGGTCTTGGGGTCATAGCCTGCGGTCAGCGCCTCGATTGCGGCGCGGGTTTTCCGGTCGGTCACCTGATCGAAGCGGGCCAGCGCCATCGGGTGCACGCGCACCGCGTTGCTGATCACGAACTCCATCCGCGCCAGCCCGACGCCGTCCACCGGCAGCCGCCACCAGCGCAGCGCGGCGCCGGGGTTGGCGAGGTTGAGCATGATCTGGGTCTTGGGGCGGGGCAGGTCTGCGAGCGTCTCCTCGGTGACGGCGATTTGCGACAAGCCTTCTGTCACGACGCCTTGTTCGCCGCCTGCGCAGGAGACGGTGACGTCCTGCTGGTCGTGCAGAAGCTCGGTGGCGTTGCCGCAGCCGACGATGGCGGGCAGGCCCAATTCGCGGCTGATGATGGCTGCATGCGAGGTGCGGCCGCCGTGGTCGGTCACAATGGCGGCGGCCCGTTTCATGATGGGCACCCAGTCCGGGTCGGTGGTGCCGGTGACCAGCACCGAGCCGTCTTTGAACCGCGTGATGTCAGCGGCGCTTTCGATGATAGACACGCGGCCTGCGACAGCGCCACTGCCGACGCTGAGCCCGGTCAGCAGAACCGGCCCCGGATCCGATACCGAGTACGAGCGCAGCGTGCCGATGGCCGCACGCGACTGCACGGTTTCGGGGCGGGCCTGCACGATATAGATTCTGCCGCCGGCGCCGTCGCGGGCCCATTCCATGTCCATTGGGCAGCCATAGTGGTCCTCGATCACCTTGGCCTGGCGGGCCAGCAGCAGTATGTCGGCGTCGCTGAGCACGAATTGTGCTCGTTCGGCCTTGGAGGCGGGCACGTTGCGGGGGCTACCGTCGCGGTCCAGGATCATCTTGACGGCCTTGGCCCCCAGCCGCTTTTCCAGGATCGGGATCAGGCCGGGAGTATCCAGAAACGGCTTGAAGACCTGGTATTCGTCCGGGTCCACGGCGCCTTGCACCACGTTTTCGCCCAAGCCCCAGGCGGCGTTGATCAGGACGGCATCGGGAAAGCCGGATTCGGTTTCGATCGAGAACATCACCCCAGCTCCGCCGGTGTCAGCGCGCACCATCTGCTGCACCCCGACCGATAGCGCCACCTTCATGTGATCGAAACCGTGGAATCGGCGGTAGGAGATGGCCCGGTCGGTGAACAGCGAGCCGTAACATTTCCGGCAGGCCTCCAGCAGGGCCTGCTCGCCGCTGACGTTCAGGAAGGTCTCCTGCTGGCCGGCAAAGCTCGCTTCCGGCAGGTCCTCGGCGGTGGCGCTGGAGCGCACCGCCACGGCCACATCCGGCTGTCCTGTCGTCTTGCTAAGGCTGTGGTACTGGGCAAGGATCGCCTGTGCGGTCTTTGCAGGCCAGTCTCCTGCCAGGATCATGGAGCGGATCGCGTTGCCCGCCTGTTGCAGCGTGGTGCGGCCTTCGTCCAAGGCGTGCAGCTCTTGGTGAATCCGTGCTTCCAGCTTATTGGCGGCAAGGTAGTCGCGGTAGGCGCCTGCGGTGGTGGCAAACCCCGGCGGCACGTGGATGCCCTTGGAGCCCAGTGCCTGGATCATCTCTCCCAGAGAGGCGTTTTTTCCACCGACCAGGCCGGTATCGGCGCGTTTCACTTTGTCGAAGCTGATAACGGGTGGGGTGGCATGGGGCATGTCCGGTCTCCGGTCTTGCAGGGGTAGCCCCATAATGGCAGGAATCCGGCGTTGGCCATTGATGCAGATCAGTGGCCGCCCCGGCGGCCCGGGGGGACGGCAGCAAGGGCGCAGGCGCGGATTGAGCGGCATCAATTCACGCAGGAGGGCGGGCTGAGAGGCTCGCCCCGGTGAGTGTTGTTCTAGTGAAAGGTGAGCGGGATGGAAAATGTTGAACGGCTGCTGAAGGGCACGGTGGAGGAACTGGACCAGCTGCTGAACGCCAAAAACGTGCTGGGGCATCCGATCAAGAAGGACGATGCGACGGTCATTCCGATTGTCAGCTACGCGTTCGGCTTTGGGGCCGACGGCGGCGCGGATGTCAAGTCCGGAGAAGGCGCGGGCACCGGGGCGGGCGGCGGCATAAAGCCGCTGGGGGCCATCATCATCGACCAGCGCGGCGCGCAGGTTGAATCGGTGCACGGAGCAATGTCAACGCTGGCGGCGGTACTTGGTGATGCAGCTGGAAAGGCCGTTAAGGCGGCGGCCCAAACTGCAGTGGGGAAAGGCATTAAGGGGCAAGGCTGAGTATGGCGGCCCTTGGCACCGTTCTGGCGCTGCTGCTTGCCGGGATCGTTCTGCTGTTGGTTTTCCCGCTCAGGATCGAGCTGGTGCTGCGTAGGGAGGCGGGGCCGGTGTTTTCGGCGGCGCTGCGGCCGC
Source organism: Leisingera sp. SA32 (assembly GCF_056033425.1). NCBI lineage: Bacteria > Pseudomonadati > Pseudomonadota > Alphaproteobacteria > Rhodobacterales > Roseobacteraceae > Leisingera > Leisingera sp. SA32. The sequence continues at coordinate 78,835 of NZ_JBVYHB010000019.1, forward strand.
TGGGAGGGTTCGGTCCTCGGATCAGGCGCTCCGGCAGCCGGAAGCCGCCCGATGCGGGCAAGAAGGCGGCCGGGAAGCCAGGCAGCGAGTGGCAGCTCGATCCCCGCAGGCTGGTCCTCGCGGCAGGACGGCTGGCCGCCGCCATACTGCGCCGTATCCGCATCCGCGCCCTGATCCTAGACGCAAAATTCGGAGCGGGCGATCCGGCTGAGACGGGGCAGCTCTACGGTATGCTGGCGCCGCTGGTTTACGGAACCTTGCCTGCCCGGAAGCTGCGCGTCACATTGTAGCCGGTCTTTGACCGGACGGTGCTCTCCGGCCGGGCCGAGCTGGACGTGTCCGTGGTTCCGGCGGCGCTGATCGTGCTGGCGGTGCGGTTCGGCTGGGACGCTTTCGGGCCGGTCCGGTGCGCTGGGTGGCCGACCCGCGGGTCCGGGCCGGTCCACGGGCCTTTGCGGCGGTCTGCCGGGTTGCACGGTTCACCCGCAACAGGGCGGCGGCGGCCGTTTTCAGCGGCGAGAAGCGGCCCGTGATGATCCTGGCTTTTCAGCAAGGCGCGGTGACGGGAGCGGCTGTATTGGCAAAAGCTATACTGCCACGCAAATCGAAGAAAGGTTTCCGCAGGCCATCGCCAGGACGCTGGTCCGGCTGGAAAGGACGCCGGAGGACCGGTGAGGCCTTCCTGCCGTTGCCAAGGCCGGTGCCGGAGCGTTTCAAGTTGTCAAAGCTGAAGGCAAGAGAAGGTAACTTCCGGTTTCTGGCCCTGCGCGGTTGATACCGCAATGGCAGGAAACTGGCTCAGGAGATTAATAAAGACTGGAGGGCCGATTTACGTGGCGGGCCTTAGTCCAGTTCGGCATCCAGCTGCGCTTCCTCGCCAGTCACCGTGGTGAGGCCGGGGTCGGCAGCGTCCTTTTCCAGAAGGTTCAAGTGCAACTGTATGCGCCACAGGTGATAGGTCACCCTGTGCAGCCAGCGGACCGCATCGAGCCTCAGCCAGGCTGTGTCGTCCGGCAAGGTGCCGTCTGCGGCCTCGGAGATCAGTCGGTCTCTTTGCGACCTGCGCTGCGCCCGCATGATGCGGAGGACACGGGTCAGCAGCTGCTCGCATGCGTCAGGACCGCCGGTGTGCCCAGCCTCGGCAGTTGCCAGGTCCAGCACCCCGGTAAGACGCCGCAGCCGCATGTCGTTCGGCAATTCGCTGATCCTGTCCGTTTGCGTGCACCGGTAGAGCAGCCGGTCCAGATGGTCGAGGATGTGATACATGCCTTTGATCTCGTTAAATTCCGCGCTGGCATTGCCGGAGAGTTCGATCTTTTCGAGGTAGGTGCTGGTTTCCGTGACGGCGGAAGAGAGGTGGCCCCACTCGTAATCGCTGTTGTCTGGGACCGGGGCGCCGGTAAGTGTTCTGAGGTGATGAATGGCAGCCGCTGTTACCCGGACAACGGCAACTTTGGCGGCGGCGGTTGCGGCTGCGGGGTCGCGGAGGATCAGGTGGTCCAGCGATTGCGTCAGCGCAGCCCCGCGGTCCGGGATCAGGAACTCGATCAGCCGGGCAAACGGGCGCGCAAAGGGCAGGATGAAGATCACGCCCAGCAGGTTGAAGACGCTGTGAAAGGCGACCAGCGCTGTAAGGGAGTCCTGGGAGCCAGCCAGATAGGAAACCACGGCAGCAAATGGGCCAAGCAGGAAAAACGCCAAGGCGCCTGTCATCAGGTTATAGACCACATGCGCAAAACCGGTGCGCCGGGCCATGGTGCCGCCGCCCAGCGTGGCCAGAATAGCCGTGAAGGTTGTGCCTACGTCCATCCCGATGACCAGCGCCGCGGCCTGCGGAAAATTCACCGCCCCGGCGCTGAGGGCAGCCAGGGCTGTGGCGACGCCCGCGCTGGACGACTGGGTGACCAGGGTGATCAGCACGCCTATCGCCACCAGCTTCAGCCGACCTGCCCAGCTGTCAGAGGGGAAATCGGCAGGGGTGACGATACCTTGGAAGGCTTCGAGGCCGGATTTCATCTGCTCGATGCCGATGAAGATCAGGCTGAAGCCCGCCAGCGCCTGGCCGAGATAGGAGATCTTGCGCTTGCCGGAAAGCGCGAGCAGGGCGCCCAGCAGGACGACCGGCAGCATGGCCTGGCCAAGGTCGAGCTTGAAGCCCAGGATGGCCACCAGCCAGCCGGTCATCGTGGTGCCGATGTTGGCGCCAAAGATGATCCCAAGCGCCTGCGGAAAGGTCAGCAGCCCGGAGGCGACAAAGCCGACAGCGGCAACGGTCGTGGCGCTGGAGGACTGGATTGCGGCGGTGGTCACCGCGCCGGTCGCCGCGCCGGTGGCGGGGGTGGAGGTGAACCGGCCCAGAATGCTGCGCAGGCGGGCCCCGGCAAGTGTCTTGAGACCGCCGGTCAGTAGCAGCATGCCGATCAGAAAGAGCCCGATGCCGCCAAGGGCCGGCAACACATTCCAGTACATCTGAAACAGAGTGCCAGAAAAGCTGCCGACCATCAAATACGGCTTGACCGGCCCGGGCGGCGGCGTCCTGCACCCGATTGATGCGCATCATAGCGGCGAGTTCGTTTTCGGGTGAACATGAGGCCGGGAGGATGGCATGGAGGACGACCGCAAAGCAGGTGATGAGAGTCCGCACGTCGGCGAAGGCAGCCGGTGGGCCGGGACCGGGAAACTGGTCTGCGGCCTGAATGGCGGGCTAAACATCGCCCATGAAGCCGCAGACCGGCATGTTGTCGCGGGCTATGGTGCCCAGACGGCGATCCGCTGGCTGGGCAAGGACGGCAGCCGACGCGAGCTGAGTTATGGTGAACTGGCGGCATTGTCTTCAAAATTTGCAAATCTGCTGCGAGCGCACGGGCTGCAGCGGGGCGATAGTGTCTATTCTCTGATCGGGCGGGTGCCGGAGCTTTATGCCTGCGCGCTTGGCACGCTGAAGGCGGGGCTGGTTTATACGCCGCTGTTTGCCGCCTTCGGGCCGGAACCGATTCGGACGCGAATGGAGATCGGCGCGGCCCGGGCGCTGATGACCACCGCGGCGCTCTACCGTCGCAAGATTGCGCCGTTCCGCGATCAGCTGACGTCCCTGAAGCTGGTGCTGATTGCCGGCGATGAGGCGCCCGAGGGCTGCGTGGCGCTGGGGCCTGCGCTGGAGCAGGCAGGGGAGAAGTTTGAAACGGTGCAGACCGGCGGCGAAGACCCAGCACTGGTGCATTTCACCTCTGGCACCACCGGCAAACCCAAGGGGGTGGTGCATGTGCATGGCGCGGTGGTCTACCACGCCTATTCGGGGCGCATCGCGCTGGGGCTGGAGCCGGGCGCGGTCTATTGGTGTACCGCCGACCCTGGCTGGGTGACCGGCACCTCCTATGGCATCATCGCGCCGCTAGTGAACCGGGTGACGATGATCGTAGATGAGGCCGAGTTCGACCTGGAGCGCTGGTACGGCATCATCGGGCGCGAGAGGGTCGAGATCTGGTATTCGGCACCCACCGCCATCCGGATGATGATGCGGGCGGGGGCGGAAGCGGCGGCGTCTCATGATTTCTCGTCCCTGACATTTCTGGCAAGCGTCGGAGAACCGCTGAACGCGGAGGCGGTGGAGTGGAGCGGCAAGGTGTTCCCACAGCCGTTCCATGACAACTGGTGGCAGAGCGAAACCGGCGGGATCATGATTGCCAACCTGCCCGGCATGACGGTGAAGCCCGGCTCGATGGGCAAGCCGCTGCCGGGGATCACGGCGGCCATCCTGAAAACGGGCAAAGATGGGCTGACGGAATGCGGGGCAGGGGAAACCGGGGAGCTGGCGCTGCAGCCGGACTGGCCTTCGGTGATGCGTGGGTATCTGGATGAGGAGGAGCGGTTCCGGAAGTGCTTTGCCGGGGGATGGTATTTGTCCGGCGACTTGGCCACCCGTGATGAGGAGGGCTATTACTGGTTCGTCGGGCGCAAGGATGACCTGATCAAGACCTCCGGCCATCTGATCGGCCCGTTTGAGGTGGAAAGCGCCCTGATCGAGCACCCGGCGGTGGCCGAAGCGGCGGTGATCGGCGTGCCGGACGAGACTGCGGGCGAGATCGTGAAGGCCTATGTCACGCTGAACCCCGGCTATGAACCCTCCGAAGAGCTGGAGCTCGAGGTGCGGGCCCGTGCGCGCAAGCGACTGGGGGCGGCGGTTGCCCCGCGCAGCGTGCTGTTTCGCAACACCCTGCCCAAGACCCGCTCCGGCAAGATCATGCGGCGGCTGCTGAAGGCGCGCGAGCTGGGGCTGCCGGAGGGCGACATTTCGACATTGGAGAGCGATGAGACATGAGCACCCCTGAGAAAATCCGCCTTGACCGCGGCCATGTGCTGGAACTGCTGACGGCGATGATGCGGGTCCGAATGTTCGAAGACGCCTGCGCAGAGTTGTATACTCAGGAAAAGATCCGCGGCTTTCTGCATCTTTACGATGGCGAGGAAGCGATTGCCGCGGGTGTGATTCCGGTGCTGGCGAAGGGCGACCGGGTTGTCGCCACCTACCGCGAGCATGGGCACGCGCTGGTGCGCGGGGTTTCGATGAATGCTGTGATGGCGGAGATGTTCGGCAAGACCGAGGGCTGCTCCGGCGGGCGCGGCGGCTCGATGCATCTGTATGACGCGGGGGCAAATTTCTATGGCGGCAACGCGATTGTCGGCGGTGGGCTGCCGCTGGCGGCGGGGCTGGCGCTGGCGGATCATATGCGCGGCGATCCGCATGTCACCGCTTGTTTCTTTGGCGAGGGCGCGGTGGCCGAAGGCGAGTTTCACGAGGCGATGAACCTAGCCGCCTTGTGGGGGCTGCCGGTGCTGTTTGTCTGCGAAAACAACGGCTATGCTATGGGCACGGCGCTGGAACGAAGCGAGTCAGAGACCAATATCAGTGCCAAGGCTGCCGCCTATGGGGTTAAGGCCGAAGTGGTAGACGGGATGGAGGTGGTGGCGATTGAAGCCGCCGCGCGGCGGGCGCTGGCAGCCATCCGGGAGACCGGCAAGCCAGTGTTCCTGGAGTGCCACACCTACCGGTTCCGGGCCCATTCGATGTTCGATGCGCAGCTCTACCGCGACAAGGCCGAGGTCGATGACTGGCGCCAGCGCGGCCCGATTGTCCGGTTCCGTAGCTGGCTGCTGGAGACCGGACTGATCCACGAGGAGGAAATTGCCGGGCTCGAAGCGGGGATCAGGGCAGAGATCGCGGAGGCGGTTCAATTTGCCGAAGACGGCACATGGGAACCCTCTGAAGACCTGACGCGTCATGTTCTGGGGCCGCAGCCCGGTCCTGCTGAACCTGCGGCGCTTGGCGGGGAAACCCGGGTGGTGAGCTACCGGGAGGCGGTGCGCGAGGCCCTGCGCGATGCAATAAAGCGCGACGAGCGGGTGTTCCTGATGGGCGAGGATGTAGGCGCCTATGGCGGCTGCTATGCGGTGTCCATGGGGCTGATGGAGGAATTCGGCGAAGCCCGAATCCGGGACACTCCGCTGTCTGAGTCGGGCTTTACCGGCGCCGGGATCGGCGCGGCGATGGCTGGGATGCGCCCGGTTGTAGAACTGATGACGGTAAATTTCTCGCTGTTGGCGCTGGATCAGATCCTGAACACGGCGGCCACTGTTCGTCACATGTCCGGCGGTCAGTTCGGGGTACCGCTGGTGATCCGCATGGCCACCGGGGCGGGCAAGCAGCTGGCGGCGCAGCACTCGCACAGCCTCGAAGGCTGGTATGCGCATGTTCCGGGGCTGAAGGTGCTGGCGCCGGCCACGGTCGAGGACGCGCGCGGGATGCTGTGGACGGCGCTGTGCGACCCTGATCCGGTACTGATCTTCGAAAATGTGATGCTCTATAACCGAGAGCATCTGCTGTGCAGCATGGCGGGACCGGTGGATATCTCACAGGCCGCAATCCGCCGCGAGGGGAGCGATGTCACCCTGATCACCTATGGCGGGTCGCTGTTCAAGACGCTGGAGGCGGCAGAAAGACTAGCGGATTCAGGCATCTCGGCGGAGGTTCTGGACCTGCGCATCCTGCGACCTCTAGATAATGCCGCGATCCTGGCCTCGGTCGGCAAGACCCGCCGGGCAGTCATTGTTGACGAGGGCTGGCGATCGGGATCGCTGGCTGCTGAGATTTCGGCGCGAATCATGGAGCAGGGGTTCTGGAGCCTGGACGCGCCGGTTGGACGGGTCTGTTCGGCGGAGGTGCCGATCCCTTATCCCAAGCACTTGGAAGACGCGGCCATTCCGCAGGTGCCGACTATCGTGGCGGCAGGGCAATCTGTCATGGGAGTCGGGTAAAATGGGCCTGTTCGTGATGCCTTCGCTCGGCTCTGACATGGAGAGCGGCACCTTGGTGGAATGGCTGGTCGCGCCCGGTGATACCGTGGCCCGCGGTGATGCGGTTGCGGTGGTCGAGACCCAGAAAGGCGCGATAGAAATCGAGTGTTTCGAGGCCGGTACGGTGCAGGAGCTGAAGGCGCAGCCCGGCATGGTGCTGCCGGTGGGGGCGCCGATGGCTGTCATTCTGGCTGCGGGGGAAGCGGCGTCGGCGCCGGACGCGGTGACGGAACTGGAACCTGAACCGCTATCCAAACCGGAACTTGCAGCGGAACCCGCACCCGTGCTCGCCCAGGTCGCCGAGCCTGCCGCCGCGGCAGCAGCTGTGGCCAGCACGGTAAAAGCGTCGCCGGCGGCGCGGGCGCGGGCAGCGGAGCTGGGGCTGGACCTTGGTACACTGGCGGGCAGCGGTCCGGGCGGCGCCGTCGTGCTGGCGGATGTGGTGCCGGGCGGTGCGCGAGATATCGGCGAACCGACCTCGCGCCTTGATGAGATGCGCAAGGCTGTGGCCGCTGCAATGACGCACTCCAAGCAGACGATCCCGCATTTCTACCTGTCGCAGGCCATGGATGTGCAAAGCGCTCTCGATATGCTGGCGGCCCGCAATGCCGGGGTTCCTCCGGCGGAGCGGATACTGCTGGGCGCAGTGCTGTTGCGGGCGGCAGCGCTGGCTGTGCAGAAGGCACAAACCCTGAACGGGCATTTCACCGATGGGGTCTTCCGCCCTGCGGCACAGATCAACCCCGGCCTTGCTGTTGCCTTGCGCGGCGGCGGATTGGTTGCGCCCGCGCTTGCTGATGTGCCCGCGATGACGTTGGCGGAAACGATGGCAGCGATGCGGGATATCGTCTCCCGCGCGCGGTCGGGACGGCTGAAAAGCTCTGAGATGACCCGAGGCACCCTTACGGTCTCCAGTTTGGGCGAGACTGGCGGCGAGGTGATGGCCGGGGTGATCTTCCCGCCGCAGGTGGCGCTGATCGGAATCGGGGCACCGCAGCTTCGACCTTGGGTGCACAGCGGCGGGGTCGTCCCGCGCAGGGTCATCACCGTGACCGTCGCCGCCGACCACCGGGTCAGCGGTGGGCGGCAGGCGGGCCGGTTCCTTTGCGAATTCGAAACACTGATCTCACAGCCGGAGGCGTTATGACACAAACCGGAATGCGTGCGCTGTTTCTGGAAGTACTGGCGCGGGTTGCCCCGGATATCGACCCCGCGCAGGTGTCAGATTCGGATCACTTGCGGGAGGACCTGGAGCTAGATTCGATGGATGTGCTGAACCTGGCCGCGGCTATGCACCAGCGGCTTGGCATCGATATCCCGGAGGCCGATTACAAAGAAATTGCAACGGTTGGCTCCGCTGTCCGCTACCTTTCTGCTGCGGCTGGTCAGGATTGAGATCAGGCAGCTAACTTGGGCGAATATCCGCCTGGCGCAGAGGTGCTGCGAAGTCTTTGGCTGCGGTATTGATATTCATTAAGGCGGATAAACAGGACGGATGATAAAATCGGGGTCAGTTGAAATTCGGTGCGAGGAGATGCAAAAGATGGCCAGGAAATCAACAGACAGAACCCTTGGGGTTATTGCAGAGGCAATGAAGCCCTTGCAGGGCGCCATGCAGTTTTACCCGATGCTCAAGCCGCAAGTTGAGCAATTCTGGAATGTTCAGGAGAAAATCCTGGGTGAAACGGAAGATTTCACGCGGCACTGGTTTGAGCGCCGCCACGAAGCGGCGCGTACGGCGTTGGATGCGGCCCGCACCGCGGTGTCGGGCGATCCGATGGAGCCTGCCGGTGCGATTGAGGCCTTTTCCGAGTGGCAGCGCCATTCAGTGGAGCGGATCGCCGAAGACGGCCGCGAATGGCTGGACATGATGTCCCGCTGCGCCTGCTATGCCGGCGAAACGGAGGCCGAAGCGGTCGAGGAAACGGCTGAGGAAGCTGTGAAGATCACCAGGAAGGCAGCCGCGACGGCACAGTCCGAGCCGGTCTGAACCTTGACGCGACAAACTTCAGATACGATAGAAAACGGCCCTAGGGTCAGCCGATTTGGTAGAGGGCGGCGATGGAGCCGAAAAAGACGGCCAGTACCAGCCAGGGATCGAGGCCTGCACCGAGCATCTTGGGAGTGCGGCGGATCAGCAGGCCTGCCACGTAGATTGCGGTGCTCAGGATGCCGACGGCGATGCTAAGTTGTGCGCCTGCGGTTGCGTGGTTACGGATCGCGCCGCCGCGGTAGGCGGCATCAGCTGGCAGCAGCAGAGTTCGCATGATCAGGTTGCTGCCGAAGATGTTGGAGATTTCAATCGTGTAAGAGCCTATACGGGCGGCGGCCAGCGTGGTGGTGAGTGTCGGCAGTGATGTTGCGGCCGACAGCAGGGTCACCCCGACAAAGGATGCCCCCAGTTGCGTCCGCTCGGCGAGGAGGTCGGCGCTGAGGGCCAGCGCCGCGCCGCCCGCGACAATCAGCAGGCTGTAAACCGCAACGCGCAGAAGCAGCATAGCGTTGGTGGCTTTGTCCGGTTCGCGTAGATGGGCGCGCTGAGTCTTGCGGCGCTCCTGATCGTCGGGCAGGTCGACCGGCGCCCAGGTGGTTTTGCGGTCGAAGACGTGCAGCAGGTAGATGACCAGCGGGAAGCCGTCCGCCAGCAGGATTGTGCCCAGCCCGACACCAAGGCCAAGGTCGATATCACCAAGGAAGGTGAGGCACAGCAAGACACTGAGCAGCGCGATCAGCAGGACCGCCAGCAGCGCATGGTTGGGTTAGCGTAGCCAGAAGGTCAGCGCATAGCGCACTGCGAAAATATCTGCGAGGGCCAGGATTGCGGTCTGCATTGTGATGCCGCCGACCATATTGCCGAGAACCAGCTGGGCATTGCCCACCTGCGCTGCGGTGACGGTTGTCATGATCTCCGGCAGTTCGGTGACAGTGGCGAGGAACAGCAGGCCGACAAATTCCCTCGCCAGATTGTAGCGCTCTGACAGGTCGTCCCCGCTCATGGCCCGTCGGGTACCTGAGAACCAGACCAGCAGTGCGGCAACGGCAAAGACCGCGGCAAGTCGTAGACGGGCAGGGCGTCCGGGCTGGGCATGGCGGTGCCGGTCAGCTTGACATCAGCGCCGGGATCCGGGCCTCGCGCAGGACATGCGCGGAGGCGTCCCCGAAGATCAGCCGGTGCAGCCGGGAATGGCCGTAGCCACCCATGATCAGCAGGTCGCATTGCTGGCTGGCCGCCTCCATCAGGAGGCGGGTGCCGGGGCCGAACTCTCTATTCTGGATCCGGCGGACTTCTGCCGCCACCCCGTGGCGGGAAAGCACCTTGGCGATCTCGTGCACTTCGGTGGAGAATTCCGCGGCCTCGTGCGATTTCTCTTCGATGGTGACGATCTCTGCAAAGGCGGCAGTTTGCAGGAACGGCAGCCCGTCGTGCAGGGCGCGGGCGGCTTCCCGGGTGGGTTTCCAAGCGGCGAGGATACGGGTTCCGATGGGCTTGTCGCCCCAATCGTCCGGCAACAGCAGCACTGGGCGGCCACTGTTCACTACAAGGTCCTTCTGGAAGTTTCTCTGATCAAACCGCTCCTGTTCCGGGTCCGGATAGAGCGCCACGGCCAGATCGGAGTGGATGGCGGATTCCAGCAGCTTATCCGCGGCATCAGGCGAGCGAGCCGCCTGCGAGCGCCATTCGGCATTGCAGCCGACCCGGTCTGTGGCTGCCTGAAACAGTTTCTCTATTCTGTGGTCTTCGTCAGTCACCCGGCTGCTGAAATCCCCGAACGTGACGTCGTCGGCGGCAATGGCGATGCCGGAATAGGGCACAAAAGCTTCGCGCGTGTGGAGGCCGGTCAGATGGGCATCGAACCTCCGGGCCAAGCTGCATGCAGCGGGCAGCAGCTGGCTGGCAGCGGATGCGGACGTTAGGCAGGCGAGAATGGTCTTGTAACTCATGGCGCACGTGTCCTTCCCGATTGTTGTCCTCCGGCGCGGCTTGCGCGGCCAGGGGCTGCCCGTAAAGTATAGCAAATCAAGCCGGGTGAGGGTTTGACTCCCGTCAATAGCTGGTGCGCCACGTTTGCCGACTGCTTTAACGCTGGCTAATACAGGGGCAGTCGGTTTGATCAAGGCTCGAAGGGAGCGGCTCAGCCTATTCGTAGAAAGCTGAACGCAGCCCACGGCGCAAGCGACCGGCAGGCCGCTTTCTGAACCTTCGCCGGGGGCGGCCCGGAAAGGATTGATCCATGTTTGTAGAAAAGGTCATGACCGTGTCGGCGCGCTTTGCTAGCCCGCAGGACAGTGCCTCCAAAGCGGCGGAACTGATGCACAGTCTTGGAAGCGGCGTGCTGCCGGTTGTCAACGAAGAGCGGATTGTCGGCATTCTGACCGACCAAGATCTGGTGCTGGCGCTGGCTAAGCGAAGGACTTGGGCGAGATCCCGGGGGTATTGGGATTAGCGCGGAAATGAATGGTCTGCGCTGGTGGGGCGCGAATGACCGTGTCGTCTATGACTGGCTGGTTCATGCTGGCCGACTTGCGGAGCAGACGATGGATCAGCACCTGTCAGCAATCCGATTTATGGAGGCGGTTTTGAACGGAAAACCCTTCGACCGGCTTACAGTCCGGGATGTGGATCTCGTGCGAAGCGCCCTGAAAGAGGCGATGGTGACAAAGTCAAAAGGCAAAAAATCAAGGTCTACCGCTTCGCATCAGGCCTCTCAGATCATGAGCTTTTTGGAGTGGTTGATCAAACAAAACGGCTACAAACGTCTACCAGCCGACCTGCCGAACTATATTCAACTGCCGAAGGCGGCCTATGCCAAGGCGATGCCAAAGGGGGAGAAGACCTATGCGTCGCTGGAGGAGGCGGAGGAGCTTTTGCACGGCATGCCAGTGCTGAGCCTGGCGAACCGGAGGGCTAGGGCGATGTTTGCCATTGCCTACCTTGGGGCGCTGCGCGCGGATACCATCACCACATTGAGGCTCGCCCATTTTGATCAAGAGGGCCAAAAGGTCATTCAGGATGCCACGACCTCTCGCACCAAAAATGGTAAAAGCCTCAGGATCAGCTGGTTTCCAATCGCCAAAGCATTCTCCGCCGCCGTGGCCGATTGGGTAGACCACATGCAATCGATGGGGCTGCAGGGGGAAGACGCGCTGTTCCCAAGTCTCCCCGAATTGAAGAGAGGCTCCTATTTGAAGGACCCAGAGCGC
>NZ_JBVYHB010000020.1:0-66322 GCF_056033425.1 Leisingera sp. SA32
CAAGACCGATGCGCCAATCTCCCGGCGCGCCCGCCTCATCCCATCCAACAGATGCCGCCGTCTTTCCAGCGTGTCCGACCGTCTCTCCGATCCGTCAGCAGCGCCTCAGCGCCGCCGGTGAGGGGGGTTCTACGGCGAGTGCCCCACCCCCGCAACCCAAAAATTCACAAAAACGCGGCTTTGCGGAAAGAAAAACGCACAACGCAAAGAAATCAGATAGTTAGATGGCAATAAAGTCAGGCTCTCTGACCTTTTTCCGGCAACTGCCGCCACATCCCCGCGCCGTTTTACCGACTGTTTGGACTCAGCCCGCACTTACCCACAGGTCAGGGCAACTTACCCACAGACTCACCCCCAGACTCGCGTGGAATCACAAAAAAGGATGCACCGGGACTACGGAGGAATCACGGCGTCAGCATCCAGCCACCATCCGCGGGACAGAACTTTCGCTTCAGCCGTCGCGACTCTGACTGGTCGTCTCGGTGCACTTGGTGCTGGACAACACGGCAAGCACCCCGCCTGGCGGTAATCCGGACCTCTCCGCGGGCGCCGCTGCGGGCGTTTTGCCAGTTTACCTTGGCGCCACCGCCCGCGCTGGCATCGGCCAGCAGCTTTTGCTCTGCTTCGCGCATCAGGTTGGTGTCCTGCGGTGTCAGCCCGGACTCCGCGAGGATCCTGCTCAGCGGGTTGGCGGCAATGGGTGTGGCGGCCAACACCGACACGGCGGCAATGGTCAGAAATCTGGAAAGTCGCAAATCGAATACCCCCCTTGTACGGGTCGGTCCCGACAGCCGTGTCGAGCTCGGCCCGACATCAGTAAGCGCCATGAAGCCTTCTATGTCTATGCGGCAGCGCCGCTATCAGGAGAACTTGCGAAACAGACGAGTCATGTCGAACAACTCATCGAGCCGGTCATACCGTTCCTTGGTCTTGTCCCAGCTTTCCTCCTGGGTGGCGGCGATCATCGCCTCCAGCAACATCATGGTGGAGATGTTGGAGTCCCACGCCGAGGGGATCTCTACCCAGCAATTGAAAGTGAAATCCGCCACCGAGGCAATAGGACTGGTCCATTGGTCGGTAACCAGCACGATCTTCACGCCGCGTTCGGCGGCCAGCTCCGCCAGCCGCTGGAGGTTGGTTTCATAGCGGCGCACGTCAAACATCAAGAGCGTGTCACCCTCGACCATGTCCAACACGTAATGCGGCCAGGTCGCGGAGGAGGACGTCATATGTGTGACCCGCTGCCGGATGGCCTGGAAATGGGTAAAGGCATAATCCGCCAGCGCGCGCGTGATGCGTCCGCCCACCACATAGAGCCGTCCTTCGGTGTTGGCCAGCTGACGGGCTGCCGTGTCGAACTGGGCGGAATCAATATTGGAGAATGTCTGCTGAAGGTTGTCGGTGACGGCCGTGGCAAAGCGGTTCAGCAAGTGCCCCTCCGGCGCTTCCGACGCCCAGTTGTCGCGCCGCTTGGTCGGACCGGAGACCTTCGCCTCCAACTCCTTCAGCAGCGCCTGATGGAACTGTGGGTACCCTTTGAACCCCAGCTTCTGCACCATCCGTGCAACCGTCGGCGTCGACACCTCGGCATTCGCGGCGACAATGGTGATCGAGGCAAGCCCGGCCGCCGGGTAGTTTTCAAGCAACCTGGTGGCAAACTTCCTCTCGGATTGGGTCAGCCCGGAGAAATGCTCACGGATCAACTCGCGTACGGTGGCTGGCGGCTTCGTCAACGTGGCACTCCCGCTTGTGAACTGGATTTTCCACCCCGGCGGCGCCCTGAAGAGAAATTATCAAAGCCCCTGTTGGAAATCAGACATGAAAGTATATTGACACAAATATCTCTTCATGGAAACATTTTTCCAAACCTCAGGGGGACGATACATGAAGGTGAGCGATTCTCACGCTCAGGACACATCCGTGGAGGTGGTGAACGGCGACGGTACCGGTCAGGTTCTGTTGTTGTGTGAGCACGCGTCCAATCATATTCCGGACCGCTATCAGGGCCTGGGACTGCAGCAAGATCACCGGCTCAGCCACGCCGCCTGGGATCCCGGTGCGCGGGCGGTGGCACTGCATCTGTCGCGCGCTCTGGACGCGCCCCTGGTGGCAGGCCGTGTGTCGCGGCTGGTCTACGATTGCAATCGACCGCCCGAAGCGCCCTCGGCGATGCCTGAGAAATCCGAGCTGATCGAAGTACCCGGCAACCGGAACCTGACCGAGGCCCAACGGCAGGAGCGGGTGACCACAGTCTACGAACCCTTCTGCGCGGCGACCACTGCGCTGATCGAGGCGCGCAAGGCGGCTGGCCTGCAAACCGTATTGGTCACCATGCACAGTTTCACCCGCCACTATTATGGCAAGGAACGGGCGGTGGAGATCGGCATCCTGCACGACAACGACAGCCGCCTGGCGGATGCGATGCTGGCAGCCGCACCGGCCCTGCCCCACCGCCGCATCGCGCGCAACGAGCCCTATGGCCCACAGGACGGGGTAACCCATTCGTTGCAACTGCATGGCATCGCCCATGGGCTTGCCAATGTGATGATCGAGATCCGCAACGACCTGCTGACAACTGAAACCGAAGAAGCCGCGCTGGCCCAGGAGATGCTCACCCTGCTGCGCCCCGCCCTTGCCACGCTGACGCCCGAGGGGGACACACATGCCTAAGGTAATTCGGGCCTATGTCCGCGGCATCGACGCGATGAACCGCTTTATCGGTCGCATCGCAATGTATTTGATCTTTGCCCTGATCGGGGTGCTCCTTTGGTCGTCGGTCTCCAAGACCTTCTTCAACCCGTCGCTCTGGACGCTGGAAACGGCGCAATTCGTGATGGTGGCCTATTACATTCTGGGTGGCCCCTACTCCATCCAGATGGGATCGAACGTGCGGATGGATCTGTTCTATGGCAGCTGGTCAACCCGCACCAAGGCGCTGGTCGATGCCTTCACCGTGCTGTTCCTGATCTCCTATCTTGTGATCCTGATGTATGGCGCGCTTAGCTCCACCGCCTATTCGCTGGGCTATTTCGGGATGGAACCGGTGCAATTCTTCTGGGAGCTGCTGGTCACGCTGTTGACCGAAGGCTTTAGCGCCGCAGGCGAAAAACTGGGCTATCTGGAGCGCAGTTCGACCGCGTGGCGCCCCTTCCTGTGGCCTGTGAAAACCCTTCTCTGCTTCGGCGTCTTCCTGATGCTGCTGCAATGCCTTGCTGAACTGTTCCGGGATATCGGACGCCTGCGTGGAGTTGAAATCTGATGTCCTACGAATGGATTGCGATCGTCATGTTTGCCGGCATGATGCTGATGCTGATGACCGGCCAGCGCGTGTTTGGCGCCATTGGTTTCGTCGGTGCGGTTGCGGGCATGCTGCTGTGGGGCACGGGTGGTGTTGAAATCCCCTTCTCGGCCGCGATGAAGCTGATGAAATGGTATCCGCTGCTGACGCTGCCGATGTTCATCTTCATGGGGTACGTTCTGTCAGAGTCCAAGATTGCCGACGACCTCTACCGCATGTTCCACGTCTGGATGGGCCCGGTGAAGGGCGGCCTGGCGATCGGAACCATCGGCCTGATGGTGCTGATTTCGGCGATGAACGGCCTGTCGGTGGCGGGCATGGCCATTGGCGCCACCATCGCGCTGCCAGAGCTGCTGCGCCGCGGCTACGACAAAATCCTGGTGACGGGCACCATCCAGGCGGGTTCCTCACTCGGCATTCTGGTGCCACCGTCAGTGGTGCTGGTGCTTTATGCGATGATTGCGCGCCAGCCCGTGGGGCAGCTGTGGCTCGCGGGCGTGGTGCCGGGGCTGCTGATGGCCACGATGTTCATCATCTACATCTACATGCGCGCCCGCATGCAGCCCGATCTCGGCCCCGCAATGGACCCCGCGGATCTGGCCGAATACGAAGCCATCTCCGACCATCCACTGCGGCTGAATTACATCGTGCTTGGCGCGCTGGTGCTGGTGCCGCTGTTGATCCAGACCGACATGCTGGAGGCCAAACCGGCCCTCGGCCTGGCCGCCGCGCTTGCTGCGCTGTCTTTTGTGACCCGCCGGAACCCGCTGTTCTACAAAGACGTGTACATGAAGGAGAAATACCGCCTGCTGTTCTCGGGTGTGCTGCCGCTGGCAATCTTTGCTGCAATGATGGTGCCTTTCGTGAACGGCTGGACCTCGCTGGTGGAAAGCTCTGCCATCGGCGCCATGACGGCCTTCATCGCCGCGGTGCTGAAGGGGCGCATGAACAAGGAGGTGTTCGAGACCTCCGTGCGCTCCACCCTCGGGATCTCCTGCATGTTCATGTGGATCATCCTGGCCGCGCTGGCCTTTGGCGCCATCTTTGACGGGCTGGGCGCGGTCAAGGCGATCGAGGATCTGTTCACCACCAAGCTGGGCCTCAGCCCCTGGATGATCCTGATCCTGATGCAGCTGAGCTTCATCGTGATGGGCACTTTCCTGGATGACACCGCGATGCTGGTGATCGTGGCGCCGCTCTATGTGCCGCTGGTGGGCGCGCTCGGGTTTGATCTGATCTGGTACGGGGTGCTTTACACCATCACCACTCAGATCGCCTACATGACGCCGCCCTTCGGCTACAACCTGTTCCTTATGCGCGCGATGGCACCGCCGGAAATCGGGCTGAAGGACATCTATGTCTCGATCATCCCCTTTGCTGGGGTGATGGTGGTGGCGCTGGCGCTTATCATGGTGTTCCCGCAAATCGCCCTGTGGCTGCCGGAATATGTTTACGGAAAATAACCCATAAGAGTCCTGCCAAGGGGCCGGATATTTCAACAAGGAGAGAGAAACATGACAACAAGACGCAAGTTTTTGCAGAGCGCGGGCGTTGGCGCAATGGCGGCACCGCTGGCCACTCCGGCGCTGGCGCAATCCACCATCAAATGGCGGATGCAGACTTATGCAGGTGCGGCGCTGGCCGAACATGTGGTGAAACCCGCCATCGACATGTTCAACAAAATCGCCGGCGACCGCATGCAGATCGAACTGTATTACGCCGACCAGCTGGTTCCGACAGGGGAGCTGTTCCGCGCCATGCAGCGCGGTACCATCGACGCGGTGCAGTCCGACGACGACTCGATGGCCTCGCCCACCGATGTCACCGTATTCGGCGGCTACTTTCCCTTCGCCTCGCGCTATTCACTGGACGTGCCGGTACTGTTCAATCAGTACGGCCTGAACGAGATCTGGGACGAGGAATACGCCAAGGTCGGCGTCAAACACATCTCGGCCGGTGCGTGGGATCCCTGCCACTTTGCCACCAAGGACCCGATCAACTCGCTCGCCGACCTCAAGGGCAAGCGCGTCTTCACCTTCCCGACCGCCGGTCGCTTCCTCAGCCAGTTCGGCGTCGTGCCCGTCACCCTGCCCTGGGAAGACATCGAAGTCGCTATGCAGACCGGCGAGCTGGACGGCGTAGCCTGGTCCGGCATCACCGAGGATTACACCGTGGGTTGGGCCGACGTGACCAACTACTTCCTGACCAACAACATCTCCGGTGCCTGGGCGGGCTCCTTCTTCGCCAACCAGGGCCGCTGGAACGAGCTGCCCGAAGACATGCAGACCCTGTTCCGCGTCTGCTGTGACCAGTCGCACTACTATCGTCAGTGGTGGTACTGGGGCGGCGAAGCCTCCTTGCGCGTGAACGGCGAGAAGATGAAACTGACCACCATCCCGGACGACGAATGGCAGCAGGTCGAAGACGCCGCCGTGAAATTCTGGGACGAGATCGCGGCAGAAAGCCCCACCAAGGCAAAGGTTGTCGAGATCTTCAAGAAGTACAACGCCGACATGCAAAAAGCAGGCCGTCCCTACCGCTACGGCTAAGACGACGTCTCTCAACACCGAATTTGGCCTGCAGCGCCGCGGGCCAAATTCCTTGACCAAGGAATTTGCCAAAACTTCTGCGTAGAAGTTTTGGCCCCAGCACGCAAAGGGCTGCTCATGCTCTCCTTCGACGAATTGAAATCCCAGGTCTCTTCCGGCCGGGTCGACACGGTTCTGGTCTGCTTTGTAGACATGCAGGGCCGCCTGATGGGCAAACGCTTTCATGCGCAGCACTTCATCAATGGCGCCTGGGAAGAAACCCACTGCTGCAACTACCTGCTGGCAACAGACCTGGAGATGGCCACGCCCGATGGCTATGCCTCCACCTCTTGGGAGCGGGGGTATGGCGACTATGTCATGAAGCCGGATCTGGCGACGCTGCGCCCGGTGCCCTGGCTGGACAGCACGGTGATCGTGCTGTGTGACGTGCTGGACCACCACACCCATGCGGAAATCTCCCACTCTCCGCGCGCGATCCTGAAGAAGCAGGTGAGCCGTCTGAAGGCGATGGGCTATGACGCCATGTGCGCCACCGAGCTGGAGTTTTTCCTCTTCGAGCAGAGTTTCGACGAGATCCGCAAATCGAATTTCCGCGACCTGGCGCCGATCTCCGGCTATAATGAGGACTACAGCATCCTGCAAACCACCCGCGAGGAACATGTGATGCGCCCGATCCGCAATCACCTGTGGAACGCAGGGTTGCCGATCGAAAACTCCAAGGGAGAGGCGGAAACCGGCCAGGAAGAGCTGAACATCAAATACGCCCCGGCCATGGACACGGCTGAATATCACAGCATCGCCAAGCACGCGATCAAGGAGATCGCGCATCAGCAGGGCCATGCGGTGACCTTCCTGCCCAAGTGGAGCCACGACAAGGTGGGCTCTTCGAGCCATGTTCACCAGTCCCTGTGGCAAGACGGCAAGCCTGCGTTCTTCGACGAAAACGATGAGCTTGGCATGTCGAAGCTGATGAAAAACTACATGGCGGGGCTGCTGAAGTACGCGCCGGATTACACGTACTTCATGGCCCCCTACATCAATAGCTACAAACGGTTCATGAAGGGCACCTTTGCCCCCACCCGCATCATCTGGTCCGTCGACAACCGCACCGCGGGCTACCGGCTGTGCGGCGACGGAACCAAGGCGATCCGGGTCGAATGCCGCATTCCGGGTTCTGACATGAACCCCTATCTGGCGATGGCGGGCATGTTGGCCGCGGGTATCGCCGGCATTGAGGAAGGGCTGGAACTGCAAGCGCCCGCCAAGGGTGACGTCTACCAGGGCGACAGCGGCATGATCCCCGGAAATTTGCGCGATGCTGGCGCGGCGCTGAAGGGCTCTGACATGCTGCGCGCGGCACTTGGTGATGACGTCGTCGACCACTATGTCCGCGCCGCCGAGGTGGAAATCGAGGATTTCGAACGCGTGGTCACTGACTATGAGATCGCGCGCGGGTTCGAGCGGGCGTGATCCGCGCCGGGCAGTGCCGGGGGCCAGCCCCCGGACCCCCGGAGTATTATAGACCAGAAAGAAACAGGGGCAGCTTGCCCCTTGGAATGGAGTTGATGGCATGGGCCAGACACTGAAGTGCATCTCGCCGATCGACGGATCGGTTTTTGCCGAACGCGAAACCTTGTCGCACGCGGCGGCGGCTGACGCCGTGGCGCGCGCACGCAGCGCCCAGGTGGCCTGGGCCGCCCGCCCCCTGCAGGAGCGGATCGACCTGGTGATGGCAGGCGTCGCTGCTGTTGGCGCGATGAACGACGAGATCGTGCCGGAACTGGCCCATATGATGGGTCGCCCGGTGCGTTATGGCGGTGAGTTCGGCGGTTTTAACGAGCGCGCCAGCCATATGGCCAAGATCGCAACGGAAGCGCTGGCGGACATCGAGGTCGGCGATGACGCGGATTTCAAACGCTACATCAAGCGCGTGCCGCATGGCGTTGTGCTGGTGGTTGCGCCTTGGAACTACCCTTATATGACCGCAATCAACACCGTCGCCCCCGCCCTGATTGCGGGCAACGCGGTGGTGTTGAAGCACGCCACGCAAACCCTGTTGGTGGGTGAGCGCATGGCGCAGGCCTTTGCGTCCGTTGGCGTGCCCACGGATGTGTTCCAGAATGTCTTCCTCGATCATGACACCACATCGGCGCTGATTGCCGACAAGGCGTTCAACTTTGTGAACTTCACCGGCTCGGTTGGCGGCGGCAAGGCGATGGAACGCGCAGCGGCCGGCACCTTCACTGGCGTTGGTACAGAGCTGGGCGGCAAGGATCCTGGCTATGTCATGGAGGACGCAGATCTGGACGCGGCGGTGGACACGCTAATCGACGGTGCCATGTTCAACGCCGGTCAGTGTTGCTGCGGGATTGAGCGAATCTACGTGCATGAAAGCCTGTTCGACGCCTTCCTTGAAAAGGCCATCGCCATTGTCGAAGGCTACAAGCTGGGCAACCCGCTGGACGAGGCGACCACGATGGGTCCGATGGCCAATGTGCGTTTCGCCAAGGAAGTGCGCGATCAGATTGCAGAGGCCGTCGAGGCCGGTGCCACCGCCCATATCGCGCCCATGGAGGCGGACGATGGCGGTGCGTATTTGACGCCGCAGATCCTGACCAACGTGACCCACGACATGCGGGTGATGCGTGAGGAGAGCTTTGGCCCGGTGGTGGGCATCATGAAGGTCTCCTCCGACGAAGAAGCGATCAAGCTGATGAATGACAGCGACTTTGGCCTGACTGCCTCGCTCTGGACCAAGGATGTGGAGCGGGCGCAGCGCGTCGGGGACCAGATCGAAACCGGCACCGTGTTCATGAACCGCGCCGATTACCTGGATCCGGGCCTGTGCTGGACCGGCTGCAAGGACACCGGCCGCGGCGGCGGACTGTCCGTCATCGGCTATCACAACCTGACCCGTCCGAAGTCCTACCACCTGAAAAAAGTGGCAGGCTGAGGACACCCTGCCCGCTCCGCCGTCTCCTCCCGGAGCGGGCTGTTTGCATCAAAGGAAAACGACATGAGCCTCGTTGGAAACTGGTCCTACCCGACCGCAATCAAATTCGGCGCCGGCCGGATCAAGGAACTGGCCGATGCCTGCGCGGCTGTTGGTATCAAGAAACCGCTGCTGGTTACCGACAAGGGCCTGGCGGATCTGCCGGTGACCCAGTCCACCCTCGACATCATGGAAGCGGCAGGTCTGGGCCGCGGCATGTTCTCGGACGTGGATCCCAACCCGAACGAGAAGAACCTCGAAGCGGGCGTCGAAGCCTATAAGGCAGGTGGCCATGACGGCGTCATCGCCTTTGGCGGCGGTTCCGGGCTGGACCTGGGCAAGATGGTGGCCTTCATGGCGGGTCAGACCCGCCCGGTCTGGGATTTTGAGGACATCGGCGATTGGTGGACCCGCGCCGACGCCGACGCCATCGCGCCGATCATTGCGGTGCCGACCACTGCCGGCACCGGCTCTGAGGTCGGCCGCGCCAGCGTCATCACCGACAGCGCCACCCACCAGAAAAAGATCATCTTCCACCCCAAGGTGCTGCCCACCGTGGTGATCTGCGATCCCGAGCTGACCGTGGGCATGCCCAAGTTCATCACCGCAGGCACCGGGTTGGACGCTTTTGCCCATTGTGTCGAGGCCTTCTCCTCGCCGCATTACCATCCGATGTCCCAAGGCATCGCGCTGGAAGGAATGCGCCTGGTCAAGGACTACCTGCCGCGCGCCTATGCTGACGGCACCGATATCGAAGCCCGCGCGCAGATGATGTCCGCCGCCGCGATGGGTGCCACCGGCTTCCAGAAGGGTCTGGGCGCGATCCACGCCATGAGCCACCCCATTGGCGCCCATTTCAACACCCACCACGGCACCACCAATGCCGTCTGCATGCCTGCCGTGCTGGAATTCAACGCGCCGGTCATCGCCGACCGGTTCAACATGGCGGCGGCCTACCTGGGGATCGAAGGTGGTTTCGACGGCTTCCGTGCCTTCGCGCAGGAGCTGAACGACTCCCTGGGCATCCCGCGCACGCTGGCCGATCTGGGCGTGACCGAGGCCGCGATTCCCGAGCTGGTCAAAGGCGCGATCATCGACCCGTCCTGCGGCGGCAACCCGGTTGAGCTGACCGAGGCAAACCTGACCCAGCTGTTCAAAGCGGCGCTTTAAGCCAATCTCTCATGGAACCTTCAAACGCCCCCCGCACCGCGCGGGGGGCGTTTTTCATGGCCTCACAATGTCTCACCCAGGCTGATCGCCGGATACAGGCGGTCGAACACCAGCGCCTCTGGCTCCGCACCATTGCGCGCTTGCAGGACAATCTGCGCCGCCCGTTCGCCGATCTCGCGGCGGCAGGCATCGGTGGTGGCCAACTGCTGCGGCAGCCCCTGCAGCAGCTGCAGATTGTTGAACCCGGCCAGCGCGATATCGCCGGGCACCGTCAGCCCGGTTGCCAGACAATGCATCAGCCCGCCCACGCTCATCACGTCGCTGGAGTAGTAGATACAGTCCAGGTCCGGGCTGCGCGCCAGCATCTGGGCGGTCAGCTGGCGGCCGGTCTGGATAGAGCTTTCGCCTGAGTAATGCTCTCGGTCGGCCAGGCTCACCCCCTGTGCCGCCAGCCCGTCTGTGAAGCCGTCGAACCGTTTGCGGGCCCGAAAGTCCTGCGGCATCTTGGTGCCGATAAATCCGATCCGCCGGTAGCCGCGGGCCAGGATCTGCTCCGCCATGCTGCGCCCCGCGTCCAGATGGGATATCCCGACGCAGTGGCGCACTGGCTCGCCGTCCACATCCATCACCTCAACAACTGGGCAATCCGCCTGTTGCAGCATCCGCCGGGTCGGGTCGGAATGCTCCAGCCCCGCGACGATCAACCCCGAAGGTCGCCAGCTCAGCATTTCGCGGATGACGTCTTCTTCCTCCTCCAGCGCATAGCCAGAGATCCCAACCACCGGCTTCAACGGGCTGTCACGCAGCACCGCGGAAATCCCTGACAGGACCTCAGGGAAGACAAAACTGTTGAGCGATGGCACCACCACCGCCACCAGATTGACCGACTGGGACGACAAGGAGCCCGCGATCCGGTTCGGCACGTAGCCGTGGGAGCGGGCAATTTCTTCGACCTTGGATTTGGTCTTGGCCGAGACATCGGGTGCCCCGCGCAGCGCGCGCGAGGCCGTCATCTCGCTGACCCCGGCCAGCCGGGCCACGTCTTTCAACAACAATTTTTTCGTCATGCCCCATGGTCTTGCAGTTTGCGGGCCGCCGCAAGGGGGGAACGCCGCAATGCGAGGCTTGATTTTCCCACCTGTTATCGCTATCAGTGCCCGCAATCGTTATCGATACCGGATTTCACGCCGGTGCCCCAGCCGGAGACCAGAGATGACACTGAAAATCGCAATCAATGGGTTTGGACGTATTGGCCGCGGGGTGCTGCGCGCGCTGCTGGAGAACGACGTTCAGGATATCGAGGTGGTCGCGATCAACGATCTGTCCCCGCCGGAAACCCTTGTACATCTGCTGAAGTACGACAGCATCCACGGGCGTCTGACGACTCCTGTTTTCCTGTCCGGTGACGAGATCCGCGTCGGCCCTCACACGATCCGCCTGACCGCCATCCGCAACCCCGAAGAGCTGCCTTGGCAGGATGTGGATGTGGCCTATGAATGCACCGGCCTGTTCACAGACCGCGACAAGGCGGCGCTGCACTTGAAGAACGGCTCCAAACGGGTTCTGATCTCGGCACCCGGCAAGGACGCGGACCGCACCGTGGTGTTCGGCGTCAACCACATGGACCTCACAGCTGAGGACGTGATTGTTTCCAACGCCTCCTGTACCACCAACTGCCTCGCGCCGTTGGCCAAGGTCATGGACGATGCGTTTGGCATCAAGACCGGCTACATGACCACGATCCACGCCTACACCGGCGATCAGCCAACCCATGACACCAGTCACAAGGATCTGTACCGCGCGCGCGCCGCGGCGCTGTCGATGATCCCCACCTCCACCGGTGCCGCCCGCGCCATCGCCGAGGTGTTGCCGCACCTGAAGGGACGTCTCGAAGGCTCTGCCATCCGGGTGCCGACGGCCAATGTCTCGGTTGTCGACCTCAGCTTCCTGCCCGAACGTCCAGCCACCGTCGAGGCGGTGAACAGTGCCATCCAGGCAGCGGTGGAATCCGACATGGCCGGCATCCTGTCTTATGAGGAAGACCCGCTGGTGTCGGTGGATTTCAACCACGACCCGCACTCCAGCTGCTTCGCGGCGCCGCAGACCGCAGTCACATCCGAAGGTCTGGTGCGCGTGGTCAGCTGGTATGACAACGAATGGGGCTTCTCCAATCGCATGGTCGACACCGGGCGCCGCATGGGCGAGGTCATGAACGCCGAAGGTTAAAGCAACCGTCTTTGGCGCGCCATCTGGACGGGTCCACTCCCGCCCGTTGCCAGACACTGGCGTGCCTGCCGCCCGTTGGGCCAAGCGCCGCGCTATTGCGCGGCGCAGCTGCGTCTGGGCGCAGCGTTTTGTGGGGCCTTGCTGTCGTCGGCGCAGGATTGTCACCCGTGAATCATAGTCAGCGTCGGTCGTTCCACAGGGCAGCACCCCAGGTCCGCATGATGGGGCAGCGCCCCAGGGTAGCGCCCCCTTGCGCCGCGCAGCGGCGCCACGCCCAACTGTGAGGCGCATTGTCAAATGCGCCGCTGCAGGCGGGAGCCCCCGCCGCCAGCAAGCGCCGACAGATCAGCCGTATTTCTCCAGAAAGGCCTCGGCCGTTAGCGCCCGAAAATCCGGCAGCGCCGCGCGCAGGCGGGCGTGATCCCACTGCCACCAGGCCAGCGCCATCATCGCTTCGGCCACGGGCTCTGGGTAGCGGCGGCGGATTAACTGCGCGGTGTTGCCGCCGACAATCGTGTAGGGTGCGACGTCCTTGGTCACGACCGCACCAGACGCCACCACCGCACCATGGCCGATGGTTACCTCCGGCTTGATGATCGCCGCATGGCCGATCCAGGTGTCGTGACCAATATGTGCGATCCGCCCGGCGCGGTGGCGGAACCGCGCGTCATCAGCCTCCGCATCTTTCCAATAGTCGCCAGACCGGTACAGGAAATGATGCTGCGAGGCTTTCTCCATCGGGTGATCCGTGGCGCCGATGCGGGTGAAGCTGGCGATATTGGCGAATTTGCCAATTTTGGCGTTGGCGATGTCGCAGCTGCGGTCGCAATAGCTGTAATCGCCAAGCTCCGAACTGGCGATCCGGCTGTCGGCTCCGATCTCCACATACGCGCCAAAGCCGCTGTTGGTGATCGTGCAGCCGGGATGAACGTACGGGCTTTCTGCCTTGAGCCGCGCCATGATATCGCCTTCCTGCTGGTCAGTCTCGCTACCGTCCGCTCAGGGCAGCAGCATCGCCTTGGCCGCGCGCCGCTTGCGGCTGGATGTGCGGGTGTCGCCGGCGATTAGCCGCCGCCGCAGCCAACCGGAAATCCAATCCATCAGCATGACCATCAGAATGATGAGGGTGATGTAATAGGCCACCTCTTCCCAGTCCTTCTGGGTGATGATCGCCTGGGTCAGCAGCAGCCCGATACCGCCGCCGGTGATCGCGCCGATGATGGTGGCGGAACGGGTGTTGGATTCCAGAAAATACAGCAGCTGGCTCAGCAACACCGGCGTGATCTGCGGGATCACCCCGAACCGATAACGCTGCACGGGCCGCGCCCCGGTTGAGGCCACGCCCTCGATCTGTTTCTCGTCGACGTTCTCCAGCGCCTCCGAGAAGATCTTGCCGAAGGTGCCCGTGTCCGTCACCAGGATTGCCAGCGCACCGGTCAACGGGCCGGGGCCAAAGGCCCGCGCCAGCACCACCGTCCAGATCAGCGAGTCTACCCCGCGAACAAAGTCGAACAGCCGCCGTACGGCAAAGCGAACGCTGCGCAAAGGCATGAAGTTGCGGGTCGCGGCAAAGGCCATCGGCAGCGCAACCAGCCCCGCACCAAAGGTGCCAAGGAACGCCATCAGAAGTGTTTCGGCAATCGCCCAGACCACGTCCTGATGCCGCCACATCTTGTTTGTCCAGACGTCATGCAGGATCGCCCCGGCCTCGCCCGTCGCTGCGCGTTGCACCAGCTCGCCCATGCCCATGCCGTGATAGGGACTGTCGAGAGTAAAGAAGAACAGCTCCCAGCCGGTGAAGTAGCGAAACACCTCAGCGCGGTTGCGGGTCACGGTCAGGCGGCCCGCATCGGTGGTGACAGCCAGCCGGTTCTTGGAGCTGCTGATCCACTCCGGCACGTCACCCGCAGGCAGTTCCGCCTGCACCCCGGCGCTGCGGCTGGGGGTGGCGCGCACGGTGCCATAGCCGGGAATGACGTATGCAATGGTATCCGGCCCAAATGTCACCCGGTGGCCATCCTCAAGATCGATCACCGTGGTTGCACCTAGCGACACCCAGTCCGGCGCGGCGCCCTCGGGGTAGGCGCCCTTGCGCTCACCCTCGATGGCAACAGAGACCGCGCCGCTGCGGTTGTCGCGGGTGACGTGGGTCTTGTAGCTATAGCTGTCACTGACCAACGTGCGGGCATTGTCGAGGCTGGCGCGTTCCCACAGGTTTGCCACGTCAAAGGCCACGAAGACGTAGAGCATGTAGGCCACTACCGCCGCAGGCAAGGCAAAGCTCAGCAAGCGTTTCTTCAGAAACAGCTGCGCTGTCTCGTGCTTCAGCTCAGCCGGGGTCAGGTTGGTGTCAAAGGTGGTCATGCCTTCGCTCCATGGGTCAGACGGTCACGCAACAGGCCGGACAGCTGGTCAACGGCAACGATGGAGACAAACAACAACAGGAATATCGCGGCGGCCTCGTCATACCGCCCCTGCCCCCAGGCCATCGCGTTCTTCAACTCGTAGCCGATACCGCCCGCGCCGACAAAACCCAGAATGGCGGAGGCGCGGATATTGATCTCGAACCGGAGCAGCGCATAGCTGACATAATTGGGGCCAACCTGCGGCAACACTCCCAGCGCCATCCGCTGCGCCCAGCTGGCCCCCACGGAGGACAGCCCCTCCACCGGCTTCAATGAGGCGTTCTCATTCACCTCGGAAAACAGTTTTCCCAATGCACCGGCGGTGTGGATCGCAATGGCGATCATCGCGGGCACTGGTCCGCCGCCCAGCACAAAGATCAAGACCAGTGCGATGACGATCTCGGGGATCGCGCGGCAGATGTCGCTGATGCGCCGAAATACCGGGATCAGCATAGGCCCGGGCGCCATGCCGCGGGTCGCCAGCAGCGACAGAAGGGTTCCGAACACCGCTCCGACCAGGGTTGAGGCGGCGGCGATATTCAGCGTCTCCACCAGCGCCGGAAAGAAATGCACCACATGGCCCGGCAGCTGCGCGGCCTTCTCCCCGGCCTCGGCCAGCACCTCGGCCGGGTAGTCGAAGATCCGGGTAAACCCGTCGGCAAATGAGCCCGCATTGCGCCCGTCGGCGGTGCGAAACCCCGCCACCATCATTGCAACAAACACCGCCAAGAGAATGCCACCATAGAGCCGCTTGCGCCGGGTGTGGTCGGTGTAGTGTTCCCGGATCTCGTCCAGCGTTGGCCGGGCTGCCGTCAGATCTGCCATTTAGGGGTCCTGGTTTTGTTGTGACGGCACTTCAACGTGCCGTTTGGGAAATTGCGGGGTCCGGGACAACCCGAACCCCGCAGAAGGTGATCGCAAAAAACCTGACTGAAATTACTTCGACTTCAGCTTGCGGGCCTCGATGATGACCTCATAGGCATCATGGCTGATCGGCTCGAACGCGCGGGCTTCGCCCGCCGCCACACCGTAGAAACAATCGCGGTCCTTTTCGGCAAGGCCCGCCATCAACGCGGTCATCTTCTCCTTAACCTCCGCAGGCAGCGCCTTGCGCAGCACCACAGGGCCTTCCGGGATCGGCGCCGATTTCCAGATCTCGACCATGTCGTTCATGTCGACCAATCCCGCGTCCACCGCACGACGCAGCGCGCCGGATTTGTAACCGTCTTCCCACTCGCCCAGACCATCGGCCCAGGTCACGCCGCCGTCCACATCGCCATTGGCAACCGCAACGATCGTCTGTTCGTGGCCGCCGGTGAATTTCACCTCACCAAAATAGTCACCAGAGTCCATTGTGGCGTTGATCTTGTTCGGGATCTCGATCGAGGGGATCAGATAGCCCGAGGTGGAATTCGGATCGCCAAAGCCAAAGGTCTTGCCCTTCAGATCCTCCAGCGAGGTGACGCCGCTGTCCTTGCGCGCGAACCCGACCGAATAATAGCCATAGCCGCCATCCGTATTGACCTTGACCAGCACCGGCTCCACCGCTTCGGGGTCGGACAGATAGGTCTTGGCATAGGCCGAGGCTCCCAGCCAGGCCATGTCGATGGTGCCGCCCAGCAGCCCCTGAATGACGCCGTTGTAGTCGGCCGGTGCGAACAGCTTGGTTTCGACACCCAGCTCTTCTTCGGCGTATTCGCGCAGGCATTCGTTGTTGTTCAGACGGTCCTGAGCATTTTCGCCGCCCAGCAGACCGATGCGGAACTCGGTGATGTCCTGTGCCGCCAGCGGCGTGGTCAGCGCGGTGGTGGCCAGAACGGCAGCAATCAGTTTGTTCATTTTACGTCTCTCCAGTTGATCTTTCCGGCAGGTCGCCCGCCGGGACGATGGAAACAGTCGGGGATTATTCGGCGGGAATGGCGGCGCGCAGCGCGTCCGTCTTTTCCAGCGTTTCGATTTCGGTAGAGGTCGCAGCCTCGGAGAACTCCGCGCCGGCGCCATAGATCTCGCGCGCAACACCGGTGGTCAGCTGCTCTGGCAGCCCGTCAAAGACGATGCGCCCGTCGCGCATCCCCACCACCCGGTCGCAATAACGCCGCGCGGTATCCAGCGTGTGCAGGTTGGCAATTACGGTACGACCGTCTTCCTCGTGGATGCGGCGCAACGCCTCCATTACGGTCTGGGCGTTCATCGGATCAAGCGAGGCAATCGGCTCATCCGCGAGAATGATCTTGGGGTCCTGCATCAATGCCCGGGCGATCGCCACCCGCTGCTGCTGTCCGCCCGACAGCGCCTCAGCCCGTTTGGCGGCATGTTCGGCAATGCCCAGTCGGTCCAGGATGTCGATGGCCTTGTGAATATCCGCCATCGGATACAAATTGAACAGCGTCGCCATCACGTTGCGACGGTTCAGCGTGCCATGCAGAACGTTGGACACCACGTCCATCCGCGGCACCAGATTGAACTGCTGAAAGATCATCGCGCAGTCTGACTGCCAGGCGCGCTTTTCCTTGCCGGTCAGCCGGGTCACATCCCGGTCGCCGAACAGGATCCGTCCTTCGCTGGCGTCGCCCAGCCGGTTGATCATCCGCAGCAGCGTGGATTTCCCCGCACCCGAACGGCCAATGATCCCGATCATGCAGGGCTTGTCGATGTCCAGCGTTGCAGCCGCAACCGCGGTCTTGTCACCGAAACGTTTGGTAAGTCTGTCAATGCGCAGCACGGGGGCGCTCCCTTTTCTGTCCGGGACTGCCTAACGCCGCTGCTCAAAGCTCTTGTGTCACAGTCGTGAAAGTTTTGTAACGCAGCCCGCCTGCAGCCGAGGCGTGCAATTGCATTGTGCCGCGAACCGAGGCGCAATCTGCCCCTGTCCTCAGGCCACCAGACCCGCTATACGGCCAGCAACTGCTCATATTATTGTTGCTAAAGGAAGCTGCCAGATGTCCTTTGACCGTTCCATCAAGATCGCCCCGTCGATCCTCTCCGCCGATTTCGCCAACTTCGGCCAAGAGATCCAGGCGATCGAAGCCCAAGGCGCCGACTGGGTGCATGTGGATGTGATGGACGGGCATTTCGTGCCCAACCTCACCTTCGGCCCGCAGGCGGTAAAGGCGTTCCGCCCGCATGTTAAAACCGTAATGGATGTGCATCTGATGATCGCGCCGGTTGACCCCTATATTGACGCCTACGCTGATGCCGGTGCCGACGTGCTGACCGCCCATGTCGAGGCTGGCCCGCATATCCACCGCACCCTTCAGGCCATCCGCGCGGCTGGCATGAAGGCGGGCGTGGCGCTGAACCCCGGCACCCCGGCCGAAGCGGTGGCGCATCTGCTGGACCTGACCGATCTCGTTTGCGTGATGACCGTGAACCCCGGCTTCGGCGGCCAGAAGTTTCTCGACATGACCACCAAGATCCGCCGTCTGCGCAGTATGATCGGCGACCGCCCGGTGCATATCGAAATCGACGGCGGCGTTGACCCCACCACCGCCCCGCTGGTGTCTGAAGCGGGCGCGGATGTGCTGGTGGCGGGTTCTGCCGTGTTCAAAGGCGGCTCTGTCGACAATCCGCAAGTCTACGGCGATAACATCCGCAAGATCCGCGCGGCAACCCAAGGCACCTGGGCCTAGCCCTTCGGCGCAAGCGCTCCCGCCAATCGCCAGGCGCATCTGGCAATGCACCGCTCTTGCGTTTCCCGGCTGGCGTTTTCAGGCGTCGCCTATCGTGTGGCACATCTGGTTCGGCGCAGCCGAACCGCGGCCTGACGGCCCTCGATGGGCCGGAGGGCCGCGCCACCGCTGGCGGCGCAGCCCAAACGGTTAGCTGGCCTTGTTCAGATCGTCAAAGCAACGGCCCTCGGACACCAGCTGCTGCAGCAATGGTGCAGGCTGCCAGAAGAAATCATCCTCTACCGCGTAGGACCGGATGTCGGCCAGGATGCCGTCCAGCCCCTGCAAGTCGGCCCATTTCAGCGGCCCACCCCAGAAGCGCGGAAAGCCATAGCCGAACAACATGACCATATCGACGTCCAGCGGCCGACGGGCAATACCCTCGCCCACGACCCGCGCCGCCTCGTTCACCATGGCGCACATGTAGCGGCGCCGCACTTCGGCATCCGAGAATTCGCGCGGGGTGATATCCTGCGCCTGCTGGTCGCGGGCGATCAGCTCCGCCACCTCCGGGTTCGGCACGCCGCCGCGCTTTCCCTCTTCGTAGATGTAAAAGCCCTTGCCGGTTTTCTGGCCAAAATCGCCGCCCTCACACAGCATTTCGTAGAAGCGGGGCACCCGTTCGCGCGGATCCCGCGTCGGCGCGCGGCGTTTGCGGGCCGCCCAGTTGATGTCCAGCCCGGCCAGGTCCCCCATTGCAAACGGCCCCATTGGAAAACCAAACCCGCGCACCACCTCGTCTACCTGATAGGGCGACGCTCCGTCCAGCACCACATACTCCGCCGCCTTGCGATACGCGTTCATGATCCGGTTGCCGATGAACCCGTCGCAGATGCCAGAGCGTACCGCGACCTTTTTCAGCCGCTTGCCCAGGGCAAATCCGGTGGCCAGCACCTCCGGCGCTGTTTGTTCCGCCACCACAACCTCCAGCAGCTTCATCACATGCGCGGGCGAGAAGAAATGCAGCCCGATCACATCCTGCGGGCGGGAGGTTGCCGCCGCAATCTCGTCCACATCCAGATAGGAGGTGTTGGTCGCCAGCACTGCCCCCGGTTTGCAATGGGTGTCTAATTTGCCGAAAACGTCGCGCTTGACGGCCATGTCTTCGAACACGGCCTCAACCACCACATCCACCGGCGCCAATGCGGCGTAGTCCGTGGCCACAGTCAGCGCCTCGCCGGTCAGCTCGGCGAACCGTGCTTCGCTGATCTTGCCGCGCTTCAGCGCGCCGCGCAGATTGCCCTCGATCCGGCCCCGTGCCGCCGCTACGGCGTCTTCGGTCATCTCGATCAGCACCACCGGCAGCCCCGCCAGCAGGGCCGCCGTGGCGATGCCCGCGCCCATGGTGCCGCCGCCAATTACCCCGACCGAAGCCACGTCACGCGGGCTGACACCTTCCAGCTCCGGCAGTTTGCTCACCGCGCGCTCCGCAAAGAAGGCGTGGATCAAACCTTGACGCTGATCCGAGTCCATCAGCTCCATGAAAAGGGCGCGCTCGCGCTTCAGCCCTTCTTCCAGGCTGCCGGCCTCAACCGCCGCCTGCACCGCCCGCACCGCCGTCGCAGGCGACAGTTGGCCCCTGCCCTTTTTCAGCACCGCAGCATAGGCCGCATCAAAATCCACCGCCTCAGGCGCCGGAAGCTCTCCCACCGCACGGCGCGTGGCACCCTGCTCCAGAAGCTCCTTCGCATAGGCCAGCCCGATCTCACGCGGCTCGCCTTCGTCCACGCGGTCCAGGATACCTTTCTCCAGCGCTTCGGCGGCACTTACATGTCGACCAGATGTAATCATCTCCAGCGCCGCTTCAGTGCCCGCCAATCGCGGCAACCGCTGGGTGCCCCCGGCACCAGGCAGAATGCCCAGATTGACCTCCGGCAGACCCATCTTGGCCGACGGCACCGCAACCCGGTAATGCGAGGCCAACGCGACCTCCAGCCCGCCGCCCAGCGCGGTGCCGTGCATGGCGGAAATTACGATCAGCGGCGAGGCCTCGATCCGGTTGCACAAGTCCGGCAGGCTGGGGTCCTGCGGCGGCTTGCCGAACTCGCGAATGTCAGCACCCGCGAAATAGGTGCGGCCTTCACCATAGATCAGCACCGCCTCGGCGCCCTCCTTTTCGGCGCGCTCGATCCCCGCCCATAACCCCTTGCGCACGTCCGCGCCCAGGGCGTTTACGGGCGGGTTCTGCGCCTTCAAGATAGCAATGCTGCCCTCTCGCTCATATGCAATGGCTTCACTCATCCGGCTGTCCTTTCCCCTCCGGCGCTGCCTGCGGGGCAGCGCGGCTCACGTCTGATTAGGCACCGCAGATTTTTCTGCGCCAAGCCCCAAAATACCCAGGCGGCCCAGGGCCGCCCGCACATACGTAACAACAACTCAGGTGAAATAAAACTTTTGAAACAGCCCTACTCGCGGCGGACCACACCGGCAACAATCCAGTCATCCAGGATTTCAAGCACCCTGTCGGTAAATTCGGTGTCGTTGATATGGCAGCCAAGCTCATGCAGCTCCACACCATCAGGACAGGCCTTGCGCATTTCGTCACAAAACGCACCAAGCCCCTCCGCATCGTGCAGCGGCGCGCCGGGGCGGTCCCATTCATTGCAGCCGCCTGTCGGCAGCACCATGGCAACCGGAGCCTGCGCCGTGGCGAGTTTATCGCAGATCACCTGCGCCACCTGCCGCCGCTCCGCCGCATTCAGCATCGCAGAGGTCAGCAGCCGGTTGTGCGCATGGGTTTCACGGCCTTCCAGCTGCGCGGGCGTTGGCTGCCATCCCACAAAATCCACCAGATCATAACAGCCCGGAGCCACCAATTGCGGCGTGCCCACACGCCCCGCATTGGTCATGCGATCCGCCCCTGCCGACAAGCCACCAAATACATGGTTCGACACCTCCTGCGGCGCAAAATCCAGCACCGCAGCAAAGGCCCCCTCCGCCGCCAGGCTCTCAAACGCGCGTCCGCCCATGCCGGTGGCATGGAACACCGCAACTTCGAACCCGCGTGCCTCCAGCGCCGGTTTCAACGCTACCATATAGCGCAGCACCGTTTTCCCGAAAGAGGTCATACCGATCAGTGGCCGATCGCGCTTCGGCGGCTCCACCGCCCGCGCCGCGCCCAGAACCGCCCCCGCCGCCTGGCTCAGCGATGCTTTGCAGATCGAATTCAATCCATACAGCCCCCCCGCCCAGAGGATCATTTGCACATCCGCCGGGATCCGCTCTGGCGGCATCAGCGGCGAGAATGCGACGGTGGAGACGATGTACTTCGGCACTCCCACCGGCAGCGCCGCACAGAGATCCAGCGCCAGGTCGGTCCCCATGGTGCCGCCCAACACGATCACCCCGTCGATCCGGCCCGCGCGATACAGCTCCAGCGCCTTGGCGGCAGCGCCGGTGCCCATGATCTGCATGGCCGCGTTTTCGTCGCCGGTATCAATCACTGCCTGAATGCTGCTGCCCGCGGCCTCTGCAACCTCATGCTTGCTGATGTCGACGACCTGGCTGGTGTCGCCCAATACGCTCACATCCATGGTCAGAACATCGCCACCCTGCCCGTGGATGACTTGCACCAGATAGGCCAGTTCGTCATCCTTGGTATCAAATGTTCCTGTCACCAGGATTATTTTCTTGCCCATCTCTCACTCCCTTTCCCCGCGCCTCCCCAAGCCTTCGCATGGCAGATGAACCCAGCCCTCTTGTGGCTTTGCTCTCGCGCTAAATACCCCCACCGGAGGCCGCGGGTCTTACCGTGGCAAAACCCGCGTTACAGCTGGATCCATGCTGTTTTGAGGTCGGTGTATTTCTCCAGCGCATGCAAAGACTTGTCATGGCCGTTGCCGGATTGGCCAACGCCGCCCAGCGGCACCGTGTTGTCCGCCCCGCCATAGGTATTCACGTGCACCACGCCGGCACGAATACCCGCCACCATCCGATGCGCCCGGCTCAGGTTGGCGGTCCAGACCGCCGCCGCCAGACCAAAATCCGTGCCATTGGCCAGGCTCAGCGCCTCCGCCTCGCTCTCGAATTTGGTCACGGCCAGCACCGGCCCGAAGACCTCGCGTTGAAACAGCGCATGATCTCGCGCCACATCGGTGACCACAGCCGGGGCCATATATGTGCCCCCCGTGTCCGTCAGGATACGCTGCCCGCCGGTGATGACCTGTCCGCCCTCGGCCCGCGCCATATCCATAAAGGACAGGTTACGGCGCAGCTGGTCTTCTGAGTTCACCGCACCGACATCACTTGCCAGATCCAGTGGATCCCCCACCCGCAACGCTTCGGCCTCAGCCTTCAGCATCTCGACAAACCGGTCATGCACCGAGGCCTCGACCAGCAGGCGCGACCCCGCCACGCAGACCTGCCCTGAATTGCGGAAAATCCCCTTGGCCGAGATCTTGGCCGCCAGTTCCAGGTCGGGCGCATCCGCAAAGACGATGTTGGGCGATTTGCCGCCCAGTTCCAGATAGCATCGTTTCAGGTTTGAACGCGCCGAGGCTTCCAGCAGTTTGCGCCCCGTCGCCCCCGACCCGGTGAACGCAAGCACGTCCACACCGTTTGACGCCGCCAGTGCTGCGCCGGTTTCCGCGCCACTGCCTGTGACCACGTTCAAAACCCCATCTGGCAATCCGCACTCCGCGCAGATCTCGGCCAGCCGCAACAGCGACAGAGATGCGGTCTCGGCGGGTTTCAGCACCACCGAATTGCCCATGGCCAGCGCCGGAGCCAGTTTCCAGGCACCGATCATCAGCGGGAAATTCCAGGGCACGATGGCCCCCACCACGCCCACCGGCATCCGGTGGACCAGCGCCAGCACCTCGGGCGCGGTCGGCGCGACCTCGCCAGCCACCTTGTCCAGCGCCTCGGCGTAATAGCGGAACGTCCCTGCCGCCGATCCCGGCTCTGCCTTCAGCGCCATGTTCAGCTCGGTGCCGTTGTCGCGCACGCCCAGCACTGCAAGCTCCAGCGCCTCGGCTTCGATCCGTTCGGCGATCTTGAACAGCACCCGCTTGCGTGCGGCGGGGCTGAGTCCCGCCCAGCGCCGATCGTCAAACGCCCGCCGCGCCGAGGCCACAGCGTGTTCCACATCTGAGGCAGAAGCGCCCGCAAGTGTGGTCAGAACAGATCCGTCAATCGGCGAAGCAACTTCGAGTGTCTGGCCCGAACCTTCTTTCCATGATCCTTCAAGAAAGAGCTTCTGCGGCGCCACATCAAGTTGCCGAAGCCTGTCGATGAGGTCTTGGTTTGCCATTCGGCCTCCTTCAGTTCCTTGTGGTCCTTCAGCACCCGCAGGATGTGGACCACCAGAACGATGATGATTAGTAGAAACAGGATGAACGCCACTGGGCGATCAATGAAATCAAACGGGACCTTGACCCGTGCCATGGCCGCGCGCAGCTTCACCTCCATGATGCCGCCCAGCACCATGCCCAGAATGATCGGCACCGCAGGCAGCGACAGGCGTTTCAGGACATAGCCAAGGACGCCGAAACCCGCCGCCATCACACAGTCGGTCGCGGAATTGCGCAGGCTGTAGACCCCGACAAAGCTGAGCGTCAGGATACAGACCCCAAGGAACCGGTTGGGAATGCGCACAACCTGGATCAGCGATTTGGTCGCAATCAGCAGGAACAGCAACACCAGCACGTTCAGAATCAACAGTGCCAGGTACAACGCCACGACAAAATCCATATCGTTCTGAAACAACCCCGGTCCCGGCACCACGTTGTGGACGTAAAACACCGACAACATCATCGCCGTCAGCGCTTCACCCGGAATGCCCAGCGCCAGCAGCGGCACCATGGCGGCCGCAGGCACCGCGTTGTTGGCAGTCTCGGCCGCGATCAACCCCTCAGAGGAGCCATTGCCAAAATCCTGCGGCCGCTTTGAGGATTTCTGGGCATAGGTATAGGACATGAACTGGGCGGTGAACTCTCCAACGCCGGGGACCATCCCCATCAATACGCCAAAGGTGGCCGAAACGCCCGCCACCCGCGGATGGCGCGCCAATTCGCGCAGCCCCTGCAACATGCCGCCCCGCAAACGGGTGATGCGGACCTTCTCGTCCTCATCCGTCAGCAGCACGAACGCCTGCGAGATGGCAAACAGCCCCAGCACCACCACGATCAGATTGATGCCGCCGCCAAGGAAGTCCTGCCCGAATGTATAGCGCTGGGTGTATTTCACCGGCTCCATGCCGATGGTCTGCAAGAAGATCCCGAAACAGGCCAACGCGCCCGCGATCAGCGCCTGGCCACGGTGCGCCACCACAACCAGCACCAATCCCAAAAGTGCCGCAAGAAAAATCTCACGCGAGCCGAACATCGGCGCGATTCTTGCCAGCACCGGCGCAAACAGGATCAGGCAGATCACGGAAAACACCCCACCGAAGAAACTGGCGGAATAGGCGAGGCTCAGCGCGCGCCGGGGTTCGCCGCGGGCGGTCATCGGATAGCCGTCATAGGTGGTCAGCGCATTGACCGCGGTGCCAGGCGTGTTGATCAGGATCGCCGGGATTGCACCACCATACATGGAGGAGCCGTAGATCCCCAGCAGCACCGTCAGCCCGACAATCGGATCCATCGAGAACGTCGCCGGCAGCAGGATTGCAATTGCCACCGCCGGACCCACACCGGGGATAGCGCCGATCAACACGCCCCCGACCGAGCCCGCCAGCAGCGCCAGCGCCACGTCCCAGCGCATCAGGATGTCGATTGCAGAGAAGATCAGATCCATGACCGGCACTCAGAGATAAAGGATGAAAAAGCTGCGCAAGGCCCCCGGCAGATACTCGTACAGTATCGCCCCAGGGATCTTTACCGACAAAAACGCCTTGAACAGCACCACAACCGCGACGGCAAAACCTGCGCTGATCCACAGCAGGATCGGACGGCGGTAGCCCATTCGCCAGCTCAGCAACGGCACGAATACCACCGTTACCGGCAGGTAGCCGACGAGTGGAACCAGCACCACATAGCCCATGAACCAGCCACCGAATTCCAGCACCTGCACCCAACGCCGCACCTCGTGCAGGTCATCGCGGCAAAACTTGCGCCAGGGCAGCCTGTAGAGATGGAGTCCGCCCAGCATAGCCATGCCGCCTATGGCAACAGCAGGCCAGAACCGCGGCTGGGCGAACAATTTGGTGTTGTTGGTCCAGGCGGTCTGGTGGCCGATCAGCGCCAGCAGCAGCAGCGCGACCGCCACCATGCCCAGGGCAAAAACCAGCTGTCCGCGCCGCGGTCCAACAAAGCGGCGTTCGCGTTCTGTAGACATACTCAGGAAGCTTCTCTTGCGCGCCAGTCAAAAGACACCGGGACCCCCTGCGGCCCCGGTGAAGCGAGGGATATCATTCTGCCAGCAGGCCACCGATGCGCGCCATGGTGTCGATGTCGGCTGCCACCCGGGCAGCGCTTTCATCGGCGCCCTGCCAATAGACCAGCGCTCCGGTTTCCTTGGCGATGGACTGGGCGCGCTCGCTCATCACTGTCTTTTCTGCAACTGCGGTGATCTTGTCGCGCACATCCTGCGGCGTGTCCTTGGTTACGAACAGACCGTTCCACAGGGCGATGTCGAGGCTCTCGTCCAGCTCGCCGATCGTTGGCGCGTCGGGCACGAGCGGGATACGCTCATCGGTGATCGACACCAGAACCTTGATATCGTCGAGACAAGGCAGCACCAGTTGTAGCGTGGTGTTGATGACATCCGCATCGCCCGAAGCCAATGTATTGCAATCCAGCGCATCAAAGGCGGCATCGGAGCCCCACTCAAACCCGGCGTTCTTGGCATAGGCCTTGGTCACCTGAGTCGGGGTCAGCACATCGCCGAAATGGCCCAGCGCCACGTCGTTTTCCTGTGCATAGCCCGCCAGTTCCTCCATCGTGCTGTAGGGCGCGTCGGCGGACGTGGCGATCACAAACGGATATGTCAGGAAGATCCCCAAGGGATCGAATTTGGCAGGCGTCAGCGGTGGAATGTCGATCTGGTGGCCCATCACCGGCACGCCGATCACGAATGAGCCGATGGTGTAGCCGTCGGCGGGCGCGTTGGCGACCTCGATCGCACCGGGGAACGGCCCCCCACCGCCGCCGGGCTTGTTCACCACCGCCGCTGCGACGCCGTATTCCTTCTGAAAGTCCTCGGCGATCATCCGGGTCAGCACGTCCTCCAGATCACCGGGCGGCCAGGGCACGATGAAGTTCACCGGCTTTTCAGGATACTCGGCCTGCGCGGCAACCGCGGTTAGCCCCAGAACAGCTGCCGTCGCAGCCCGCGTCATCACAGATTTGACCTTCATATCATTCTCCCAGTTGATGCCATTGCCGTCGTTATCGGTTCATTATTTGAACCATTGGTTTGAATTTAGATTGACGGGCGACCGCTTATCTGTCAACAAAATTGCATTGCGGGTGCGTCTTTTTGCGGCCGCACCGCTCGAAAAGCCCGCAGAAGGAGCACCGAAAAATTCATGGGGACAGTATCCAAAGCCTTGTCATTGCTGACATATTTCAACCACGGCCGCACCGGCATCGGGTTGAGTGAGCTGACGCGGCTGTCGGGCATGAATAAGGCGACCGTCTATCGGCTAATGGCCGAACTCCAGGACTCGGGCTTTGTCGAGCAAACCGATGGGGACCGGACGTATCGGCTGGGCCCGCAGGTTCTGCGCCTGGCCGCCCTGCGAGAGGCAGCGGTGCCGATTCTGTCGGTCTCGCGCCGGGTGCTGCGCGATCTCAGCGATGAAACCGGCGAAACCACCCACCTGTCGTTGGTGCAGGGCAACCAGTTGAACTCGCTGTCTCATGCCTATTCGCCGCGCCACGCCACCAAGGTGATGATGGAGGACGCCGAGGTGCTCACCTTTCACGGCACCAGCTCCGGCCTCGCGGTGCTGGCCTTTGCGGACCCCGCGTTTGTCGACGCGGTGCTGGCGCAGTCGCTTGTCGCACACACGCCGGACACGATCACCGATCCGCAGACAATCCGCGCCCAGCTGGCCGATGTGCGCCGCTGCGGCATGGCCCAGTCCATCGGCGGCTTCGAGGCCGACGTGCATTCCCACGCGGTGCCGGTTTTCGGTCCCGGCCAGCAGGTAATCGGCGCGCTCGCCGTGGCTGCTCCGGTGTCGCGGATGACGGCGGAGCAGACATCGCTGATCCCCACCGCTCTGATGCGCGCAGGCGCGACCCTTACCCATCGCATCGGCGGCTCGGCCCCTGCGGACTATCCGCAGCACAGCCCCGCCTGACCCTTTCCACGCCCGGCCAGGGTTCTGGCCGCATCCAGGAGCTGACCCATGAAAGACGCAAATTTCCTGAAGGAACATAACGCCAGATCACTGTGGCACCCGATGGCCCACCCCGGCGACAGCCTGGCCAACCCGCCCGCCATCATCACCAGCGCCGAAGGCGTGAAGATCACTGACATCGACGGGCACCAGGTGGTGGATGCGGTCGGCGGCCTGTGGAACGTGAACCTCGGCTTTTCCTGCCAGCCGGTGAAGGACGCCATCGCGGCACAGCTCGACGTGCTGCCCTATTATTCCACTTTCCGCGGCACCACCAACGACCAGGTGATCCAGCTGGCCGAGGAGCTGCGCACGTTCTTTGCGCCAGATGGCCTCAGCCGCGCCTTCTTCACCTCCGGCGGTTCGGACTCGGTGGAGACTGCACTGCGGCTGGCCCGCCAGTACCACAAGATCCGCGGCGAGGAGGGACGCACCAAGTTCCTGAGCCTGAAAAAGGGTTATCACGGCACCCACATGGGCGGCGCTTCGGTGAACGGAAACGCCAATTTTCGCACGCAGTATGAACCGCTCCTGCCCGGCTGCCACCACATCCCCGCGCCCTACACCTACCGCAACCCGTTCAATGAAACGGATCCCGAACGCCTGGCGCAGCTGTGCCTACAGGCGCTGGAGGACGAAATCGCCTTTCAAGGGGCCGGAACCATCGCGGCCTTCATCATGGAACCGATCCTCGGCGCCGGCGGGGTGATCCCGCCGCATGCCAGCTTCATGCCGGGTGTGCGCGAGATCTGCTCGCGCCATGGCATCCTGCTCATCGCGGATGAGGTGATCACCGCCTTTGGCCGCAGCGGTTCGTGGTCAGGGTCGCGACACTGGGGCGTGCAGCCGGACCTGATGTGTACCGCCAAGGCCATCACCAATGGCTACTTCCCATTTGGTGCGGTGATGATTGCCGACCACCTGACCGCGACATTTGAGAAAGACACCACCGGCAAGGCGGCGATCGGCCATGGTTACACCTATTCCGGCCACCCGGTCGGGGCCGCCGCAGCGCTGGCCTGCCTGGCCGAAACACAGCGGCTAAACGTAACCGAAAACGCCGCCGCGCGCGGTACCCAGCTGCATCAGGGGCTGCGGGCGCTGCAAGACCGCTACGATCTGATCGGTGACGTGCGCGGCGGCCACGGGCTGATGTGCGCGCTGGAGCTGGTCTCCGACCGTGCCAGCAAGGCCGCAATCGACAAAAAGACCATCGCTCGGCTGCAACAGGTCACCTATGAAAACGGCGCCATGATCCGCGTGTCCGGGCCCAATGTCATCCTGTCGCCACCACTGGTCCTGTCCGAGGCTGAGGCCGCCACGATCCTTGGCGCCCTGGACGCAGGTTTCGCGGCCGTCAGCTGACCCCGGCGACCCACGCAACCGCACCCGGACCGCAGGGCCGGGTGCCACCAGATACCATGGCGGGCCCGAAGCACAGGCTTCGGGCCCGTACCTTGGGTGGCGGCGCGTTTAACTGCGGGCGCGCCTGCCACTACCTGCGTCAGATTTCTGCCACAGCCTGCCTTAGCCGCGTCGGTTTCACCGTCCGCAAATTCTCCCCCTAACCTACATGGCTTCACGGTGCGGTTCTTCAGATGAAATGCACGTAGAAGTCCCGCATCCCGTCCCCTTCCAGGTCACGGGTCTTGCGCACTTCCTTTCGCTTCATGAAAACGTGGTTGGCCACCAGATCCGGGCCGACAGCCGCCGTCAGCGCCGTGTCGCGCTCCAGACCCGCCACGGCCCCCTTTAGGTCGATTGCCGTGCCATCGCGCGCATCCGTATGGTCGAACCCGTCTCCGGTCTCCATAGGCGGCAGCTGATGGCCGTTCTGCACGCCCAACCGCGCCGCGTGAAGCACCGCTGCCGTCGCCGTATAGGGATTGGCAGAGGCATCCGCCATCCGATGCTCCAGCCGCGCCTTGGCCCCACCTTCGGAACTGATGCGCGTGGTCACGTTGCGATGGTCGCCACCCCAGTTCTGCCAGTAGCCCGACAGCGATCCCGGCTGTAGCCGCATATAACTGTTCGCGGTGGGCGCGATCAGCCCCGCCAAACCTTTGTGATGATGCAGCAGCCCGGCCAAACAGCCGCGCGCCAGATCGTTCATATGCTCCGGCCCGCCCCGCGGGCCTGCGGACAAAGCATTGCCGCCCGCATCATCGAGGAAAGAGAAATTGATATGCATGCCGGACCCCCCGGCCTCTGCCACTGGCTTGGGCATGAAGGTCAGCACGATGCCATATTCCAGCGCCACTTCCCGCGCCATCAGGCGGAACAGAACGATGTCATCCACGGCTTTTACCGCGTCGTCAAATGTCAGCGTATACTCGAACTGCGGGCTGTCGAACTCGGCGGTGATCATATCGAGGTTGAACCCCATGTCATCGGCCATCGCCCAGATTCGGTCATTGAATCGCAGGGGATCGGCAAACGGCCCGGTGCCATAAACCACACCGCCCGGCGCATCGTAAGGCATCAGCCGCCCGCGATCGTCCGCCTGCAGGGCAAAGGCCTCCAGCTCGATCCCGATCTTTGGCGTCAGACCCAGCCGCTGCCAGTCCGCAACCGCCCGTTTCAGCGCCCCGCGCGGGCACAAGGTCAGCGGCGCCCCCGCATCATCATACAGATCACCCAGCACGACCTTGGTCGAGGCATGCCAGCTGTCGCGAATGTCATCATGCAGCCAGCGCAGCTCCATGTCCGGCAAACCCTGCTTGACCATGGAGCCTGGCGCGTCCAGAAGGTCACGGTCGTAATGGGTGCCAAACACTGATCGGCAAAAGCGGGTGCTGTCATCACCGATCTTGGAACCGGGCAGGTACTTCCCCCGCATGATGCTGAGGTGGTCGCAGAACATCGCGCGCAAACGGGTCTTCATGGCTGAGGGTCCTTCCCTGTTGGACGTACTACGGCATCGTTTCGCGTGCCGTGTCGCTTAGCATAGTATCGTATCCTGGCCGACCATGGCGGCGACAGCGCAGCGCGATCCCTAGGCCAGCTCAACCCTGACCGGCAGCTCCTTGATGCCGCCCACGAAATTCGAGCGCAGGAACTTGTGCGGGCCTGCGGCCTCGATATGGCGGATACGCTTGGCCAGCTCCTGAAACAGCACCGTCACCTCCAGCCGTGCCAGCCACATGCCCAGGCAGACATGCGGGCCAAACTGGCCAAACGACAGGTGTCGGTTGGGGCTGCGGTGAAGATTCACGTGAAATGGCTGGTCGAAATAGCCGTCGTCCCGGTTGGCCGAAGCAAACCAGTACAAAACCTTGTCGCCTGCGCGGATGGTCTTGCCGTGCATTTCGACGTCGCGGGTCGCGGTGCGGCGAAAGTACAGCGCTGGCGTGGCCCAGCGGATGATCTCATCCGCCGCCGTTTCCCAAACCGCGCCACCCGCCTGCATTTGCTCCAGCAGCTCCGGTTGGTGGCACATCGCCTGAAGGCCCGCTGCAATGGAGTATCGCGTGGTATCGTTGCCCGCGGCGACCAGCAGGCAGAAGAAATTGCGAAACTCGGTCTCAGTGATGACAGACCCATCCTTGGCAGGCGCCAGGATCAGGTTCAGCACCCCCGCGGTATCTCCCGTCCGGGCCTTGGCCTCCATCAGTTCCTTGGCATAGACATACAGCTCGGCCCCTGCGGGCGAATTGAAGGGCATCATACGGAATTCATCCGTCTGCATCTTGTCCAGCACATGAGAGGTAAAATCCGGGTCGGTGTTGGCTATCAGCGCATCGCCCTTTTCCACCAGCCACGGTAGGTCGTCTTCCGGCAAACCCACCACGCGACCCAGCATTCGCATCGGCAGCTGTCGAGCGATCTCCTTGGTGGCGTCAAACGTGCCCTGAGCCAACGCCTGATCCAGAATGTCCCCGCAGAGATCACGGATGTCCTGCTCGTACTGCGCCATGGTGGTCTTGGAGAACGCCTTGAGCAGTTTCATCCGCACCTTGGAATGCTCCGGCGGGTCGGTCTCTTGAAAGGTGCGCCGGGCCAGATATTCCTCATAGGTCTGGTCCTCCATGCGGATGCCCTGCGCCGAAGAGAACACCTCGGTGTTCTTGTTCATCGCGGTGATGTCGTCATAGCGGGTGACCGACCAGAAATTCTTGCCCCCCGCATATTCGGTCCAATGCAGCGGATCCTCGCGGCGCAGCCGGGCAAAGGTGTTGTGCGGCACACCCGGCGCAAAGGCATCGTGGCTGCTCAGATCCGCATGGCCGTCGTCGGTGGGGGTCCAAACTGTCACTGCGGGCTTCCCTAACTTGCTTGCCATATGTATATTAAGCGAGCTATTAAATATGTAAACGATAAAGTCGCGAGCAGTCTCATGCACTTGGCCATCCTGATGACGAACACGGACGACAGCGCATTTGCCCGCGCCCACCCGAAGGACGGGCAGAAGTTCACCGATCTGATCCAATTGGCACGGCCGGATTGGACCACATCCGTCTTTTCGGTGAAAGACAGCGTCTTTCCGCCGGACCTGTTTGCTTTTGACGGCGCAATGATCACCGGCAGCCCGGCCTCGGTGCGGTCCGGTGCGGATTGGGTGACCCAGCTACTGGAGCTGATCCGCAGCGCCCATGCCCGGCAGTTTCCCTTGTTCGGGGCCTGTTTCGGCCACCAGGCGATTGCGCAGGCGCTAGGCGGCACGCTTGGCCGCAACCCTGCGGGCTGGGTTCACGGGCTAACCCGTAACCGGCTCGCAAACCGCCCCGGCTGGGCCGCCGCGCTGCCAGATGTGTTGAAGCTCTACGGCGCCCACTGCGAGTATGTCGCCGCCCTGCCCGCCGGGGCAATCCCCTTCAGCACCTCCGACGGCATCAGCACAGGCTTCACCTTGGGCCGCCATATTTTTACCACCCAGCACCACCCGGAAATGAGCCATGGTTTCATCATAGCCCTGACCGAAGAACTGCGCGAGACCCTTGGCGCCGAGGTCTACGCCCGTGCGCTGGACAGCCTACATGCACACTCGGATCAACAGCTTTTTGCCGAGTGCCTCGCGCGATTCTTCGAACAGGCCGCAGCTTGATCCGACCGAAACCGACGCGCGGGCGGATATTAGAAGATAAAGAGCGAGCCCTCGGTGAAATGC
The DNA here is from genome assembly GCF_056033425.1 of Leisingera sp. SA32. Classification (NCBI taxonomy): domain Bacteria; kingdom Pseudomonadati; phylum Pseudomonadota; class Alphaproteobacteria; order Rhodobacterales; family Roseobacteraceae; genus Leisingera; species Leisingera sp. SA32. The sequence continues at coordinate 32,702 of NZ_JBVYHB010000020.1, forward strand.
GCCATGCGATGGTAGCCTGACATCAGGATGATAGTGCCCGCACCGTCATCGATGACCGCGCCAGAGAATTCAATTGCGCCCATCAGATATTCATACCCTTGCCGGTGCTCTTCCGGCGGAACATATTCTCCGGCATCGTAAAATGTCACATGATCGTCCACCAGGTCCTGGAAATCGGTGATTTCACTGACACGGGACAGGTCCACCTTATTATACCGGCCGCGGGTCGACCTGACGATGTTGAGGTCGTCATTGTCAGAGAACACAAAGACATCGTCACCATGTGTGTGGTGGAAAGAGGTGTAGATATAGTCATATCCGGCACCGGCAACGATCGTGTCGCCGCCTCCGCCGCCAAAGAACCGATCATTCCCCGCGCCGCCGCGCAGGTGATCACCGCCGCTGCCGCCATGCAGGACGTCATCACCGCCGCCACCGCGCAAGATATCGGTGCCCGCGCCGCCATCTAAATCATCATCGCCCGCACCGCCGCGCAACTCATCCGCCGCCTCGCGGCCCCACAGGGTGTCGTCACCGCCTTTGCCCCGCAGCGTATCCTGCCCCCGGCCCGTGATCAGAGTGTCGTCCTCATCCCCGCCAATGAACACGCTGTCCAGCTTCGGGACGTTATGATGCTGGTAAGGCAGCAGCTCGCCGCCAGTCTGATAGTCGCCGTCCAGAGAGACACGGACCCGCCAGTTCTGATCTGTGAACAGCCGCGCAATATTACCCTCCGACTGACTGGCCACCGCCAGCTCGCTTAGCTGGAGTTCCGGCGTCTCAATCCGAATGCGCTCGCCGCCGATCCGGATACGAAGACCATCAATCGTCCCCTCGGAAAGCGCGGGGTTGTCAGGGTTCAAAGAGAGCGCGTCACCATCAACAGCCAGATAACCTTCATAGGTCTCCTCATGATTTCGGCTCAGCACACGCGTGTAGGAAACACGGAAGAATAGCTCCGAAGGGCTGGCGCGGCGGGGCTCAAACCCAACCAGTGTTTCCGAAAAGACTTCGATCATGTCATGAAAAGAAAGACGCGTTTGTTCTTCAAACCGGGCGCTATAAACCACCGCCACCTCCCAACAGGCCAGTACATAAAATAAATGCTTGCTCAAGGTAGGCGTGCCACAACCGCAAGTAAAGCGGCAAGGCCGGAATCAGCCCAGCGCCGCCAAGAGATCCATCACCGTGACTTGATCAAACTGCACATGCGCGATCATCGCCGCCTCCGCCGCTTCCCGGTCCCGGGCAAGGATCAACTGCGCAATCTCGCGGTGCTCCTGTGCCGACTGTGCAATGGCGCCGGGATAGCGGTAGCGCGCCCGGTAATAGGCCATCAGCTTGCGCGCGTTGGTCTTGATCATCTCAACCAAAAACGGGTTGCCGGATCCTTCGGCGACGCAGGCATGAAACCGCAGGTTCAACTGGTAATAGCCAGCCGGGTCGCCATCGCCTTTTTGCGCCGCATGCGCCTCGCAGGCGGAGACGGCCGCCTCAAGTTGCTCCGCTTGTGCGGGCGACAGCCGTCGCGCCGCCAAGGCCGCCGCTTGCCCCTCCAACCGGGCGTGAACCTCGAGGATGGCCAGGAACTCTTCCAGTGTCGGCTTGAACAGTACCGCGCCCTTTCGCGGCAGCCGCTTGATCAGCCCGATCGCCTCCAACTGGATGAACGCCTCGCGCACCGGGGTGCGTGACACCCCGTGCCGGGTGACCAGCTCGTTTTCCTCCAGGGCTGCGCCCGGCACCAGATGTCCTGCCTCAATATCGCGAAGGATTGCGTTCAGTACCTGTTCCGTCTGCCCTGCCATACTGCGCCCTTGCTGCGTTTGCTCCAATTTAGGCCCGCCACCGCCTGCTGGCAACGCAGATTGGGGAGCGCTGCCCCCGGAGTATTTCTGGTACGATGAAAACGCGCCACGCCAGTTGGCTGCGCGGTTATGCTATTGAGGCACCGGCCCGCGATATTTTTCTGTCAACTCCGGCGCCAGCTCATCGGCCTCGTAGACGCCCAGCAAGATACCCTTGCGGTCAGATGTGCCGCGCCGCGCCTTGATCTGCGCATCCGATAGGGTGATGCGCTGCGACATCCGCAAGCCCCATTCGAGCAACCGGTCATACATCATATCGATGACCGCCTGATGCGCGTCGTCCTTGGCCAGATCCACCAGCTCGTCCGGGTCATTTTCCATATCGAACAGCATCGGCCGCAACCCGCCCTCCGCGTGCATGAACTTCCATCGGGTGTCAGTGATCATGAACAGCCGCGCGTCCTTTGGCGCCAGTCCCAGTTTTTCGCACAGCGGCATGGTGGCATAATCAAACTCGGCCACCGCATAGTCGCGCCAGTCCGGGGTCCTGCCGTGCAGCCAAGGCAGCAGCGATCGCCCTTCCAGGATATGCGGCGCGGGATCACCACCGGCCACCTCCAGGAAGGTGGGCAGAAGATCAATAGCTTCGACCAGCGCATCACAGGTTGTTCCACGTGTGGCATCTGCCTCCTTGCGCGGATCATAGACAATCAGCGGCACCTTGATCGAAGGCTCGTGGAACAGGTTCTTTTCCCCAAGCCAATGATCGCCGAGGTAATCACCGTGGTCCGAGGTGATGACGATCAACGTGTCCTGCATCCTGCCGGTTTCTTCGAGCCAGGAAAACAGGCGGCCCATCTGGTCATCGGCCTGTTTGATCAGCCCCATATACGCAGGAATCACCTTCTCGCGCACCTCGTCGCGGCTGAAGGTCTTGCCGATCTGATTGTCCATCATGCCCCGGAACACCGGATGCGCCTCCGCGCGTTCCGCGTTGGCGCGCACCACCGGCAGCACATGTTCCGGCCCATACATATCGTGATAGGGAGCCGGCACGATATAGGGCCAATGCGGTTTGATATAGCTTAGATGCGCGCACCACGGGCCCTCGGCCTGATCAATGAACTGCATCGCCTGCGTGGTCAGCCAGGGGGTTTCGCTGTCTTCCTCCGCGATATTGGCGGGCTTGTCGGCATTGACCATAAACCAGCCAGAGGCGACATCCTCGCCCTCGATCCCCGCATTGGCGAAATCATTCCACGGGTTGTCACCGGGATAGGCTTTGTTCTTTAGATATTCGTTATAGGGGCTGCGTTTCTGGTCATAGAAACCGTCCGGTCCCTCAGCCCACAGCCCGTCGTCGCGGACCCAAGGGTCAAAGCCGCATTCCGACTGGCGCACGCCGATCACACTGTCCGGGGCCAGTCCCAGCCGCTGCAGGCCTTCGGCGTCCGCCACCATATGCGTCTTGCCGATCAGGTGGCAGCCCATGCCCGCCTTGCGCAGATGGTCGCCCATGGTCCACTCGCCCACCCGCAGCGGGTAGCCGTTGAACTGCACCCCGTGGCTGGAAGGGTAGCGGCCGGTATAGCTCGACATCCGCGAAGAGCCACAGGTGGGCGACTGCACATAGGCGCGGGTGAACCGCACACCCTTGGCCGCCAGCGCATCTATATGCGGCGTGTGCAGATGCGGATGCCCTGCGCAGCTGAGGTAATCAAACCGCAGCTGGTCAAACATGATATAAAGAATGTTCATTGGCGCCTCCCCGGATCCTGCCGCGGCGATATTAAACAGGTGAAGCATTGTTGACGAGTGATGTTTCTTGACCTGTCCGCGCCGCTGGCTGACGCTCGGGTTTTTGATAACTGCGAACAGATGCCTTAATGTCCACATCCCCCGGCACCATCCGCCCCGCCGCTGCCAGCGACTGCTCCAGCCTCGCCGCCCTGTCAATCGAGGTCTGGTTGGGCACCTACCTGCGCGAAGGCGTCAGCGGCCACTTTGCCGATTACGTGCTGGACCACTACACGCCAGCTCATTTTGCTGCCGCGCTGCAAGACCCGCTGGACAGGGTGCTGGTCGCAGAACACCAGATGGGGATCACCGGATATATCCGCCTGACGCACAACTGCCCCAGCCCTGCAAAAACAGCTTCGCAAACCGAGATCTCTACCCTGTATGTGCAGCCCCGCCACCATGGCGGCGGCACCGGGCAGCGGTTACTGACGGCCGGGCTGACGCTGTGCCAGCAGAACGCCTGGGATGCGCCCTGGCTCACCACTAATTCGGAAAACGCCCCCGCCATCCGGTTTTATCTGCGCAACGGCTTTGAGCGGGTTGGCGTGACTCATTTCACAATCTATGGCGAGACGTATCCCAACGATATTTTCCAATTCTGCGATCACTTGCCCGCGAATGCGACAACAACCAATGCGTTACAGAATTACCGATCATAGTTATGCCGTGTTACAATTAACTTGCTGCGAATCGCCATTCGGCGTATCACCGACCCTACGGTCGGGTAATGCCCGCCAGCACCACAGGAGACGCGAACACCCATGGATGCTTTCATCTGCGATGCCACCCGCACCCCAATCGGCCGCTACGGCGGTGCCCTCAGCCAATTGCGCACCGACGATCTGGCCGCGCTGCCGATTGCCGCGCTTGCCGCCCGCAATCCTAATGTGGACTGGGGCAGCCTGGACGATGTGATCCTGGGCGACGCCAACCAGGCTGGCGAAAGCAACCGAAACGTGGCCCGCATGGCCGCCCTGCTGGCCGGCCTGCCGACCACCGTGCCCGGCACCACCATCAACCGGCTCTGTGCCTCGGGTATGGATGCAGTTGGCATGGCGTCGCGCGGCATCAGGGCAGGCGATTATGACATGGCCATCGCCGGCGGGGTTGAGAGCATGAGCCGCGCGCCCTTCGTGATGCCCAAGGCGACCTCCGCTTTCACCCGCGCCAATGCGGTCTATGACACCACCATCGGCTGGCGCTTTGTGAACAAGCGCATGCACGACATGTACGGCACCGACTCCATGCCCCAGACCGCCGATAACGTGGCCGAGGATTACGGCGTCTCGCGCGAAGACCAGGACGCCTTTGCCGCCCGCAGCCAAGCCCGCTGGGCCGCGGCCAATGAGGCTGGCATTTTCAACGATGAAATCACCCCCGTCACCATCCCCCAGCGCAAGGGCGAGGATCTGGTGATCGACACCGACGAACACCCCCGCCCCGGCACCGATGCCGCCAAGCTGGCAAAGCTCAAGGGCGTCAATGGCCCGGACAAGTCGGTGACCGCGGGCAATGCCTCGGGCGTGAATGACGGGGCCGCGGCAATCCTGATGGCCAGTGAAGCTGCGGCTACCAAAAACGGGCTGAAACCGATGGCCCGCATCGTCGGCATGGCCGCCGCCGGGGTTGAGCCGCGCATCATGGGCATCGGCCCGGTGCCCGCCACCCGCAAGGTGCTGGAACGCACCGGTCTGACCATCGAACAAATGGACGTGATCGAGCTGAACGAGGCTTTCGCCAGCCAAGGCCTTGCCACCCTGCGCGAACTTGGCATCGCGGATGACGCACCCCATGTTAACCCCAATGGCGGCGCGATTGCGATCGGCCACCCGCTGGGCATGTCCGGCGCGCGGCTGGTGCTGACCGCGGCCTATCAGTTGCAGCGCAGCGGTGGTCGTTATGCGCTTTGCACCATGTGCGTCGGTGTCGGACAGGGAACAGCCCTGATCCTGGAACGCGTGTAATCTAACCCGTAGGAGGTCCCAGACATGTATGCTCAGATGGTCAAATCCGAGGCAACCCAGGACGACCCCGAACAGCTGGCGGCCTTTCAGGCGCGCATCGACGCGGGCGAGAAGATCGAGCCCAAGGACTGGATGCCAGAAGGCTACCGCAAGACGCTGATCCGCCAGATCGGCCAGCACGCCCACTCCGAAATCGTCGGCCAGCTGCCTGAGGGCAACTGGATCACCCGCGCGCCGACGCTGGAGCGCAAGGCGATCCTGCTGGCCAAGGTGCAGGATGAGGCAGGCCACGGTCTGTACCTGTATTGCGCCGCCGAAACGCTGGGCATCTCTCGCGACGAGATGACGGAAATGCTGCTGGACGGGCGGATGAAATATTCGTCGATCTTCAACTACCCGACGCTGAATTGGGCCGACATCGGCGCTGTTGGCTGGCTGGTCGATGGCGCGGCAATCATGAACCAGGTGCCGCTGCAACGGACCTCCTATGGGCCTTATTCCCGCGCCATGATCCGCGTCTGCAAGGAAGAGAGCTTCCACCAGCGTCAGGGCTATGACGCCATCCGCAAGATGGCCGAAGGCACGCCCGAGCAAAAGAAGATGGCCCAGGATGCACTGAACCGGCTGTGGTTCCCGTCGCTGATGATGTTTGGCCCCTCGGACAAGGACTCGGTCCATTCCGCGCAGTCGATGGCCTGGAAAATAAAAATGAACACCAATGACGAGCTGCGCCAGAAATTCGTCGACCAGACCGTGCCACAGGCAGAATTTCTCGGCCTGACTATCCCGGACCCGGACCTGAAATGGAACGAGGAACGCGGCCACTATGATTTCACCGATCCCGACTGGGGTGAATTCTTTGACGTGATCAAGGGCAACGGCCCCTGCAACACCGACCGCCTTGCCGCCCGCAACAAGGCCTGGGACGACGGCAAATGGGTCCGTGACGGCATGCTGGCGCACGCCCGCAAGAAAGCCGCGCACAAACACGCCGCCGAATAACCCCAAGCCTTCCGGCATCCCGCTGCGTGATGCCCCCTCAGCCAGGAGGATTAGAGATATGAAAAACGAATGGCCCCTCTGGGAAGTCTTCATCCGCGGCCAGCACGGCATGAGCCACCGCCACGTCGGATCGCTGCACGCCCCCGACGCCGAAATGGCGATCAAGAACGCACGCGACGTGTACACCCGCCGCAATGAGGGCGTGTCGATCTGGGTGGTGGAAGCCAACAACATCACCGCGTCCTCGCCTGGCGACAAGGGACCGCTGTATGAACCCGCTGAAAGCAAGGTCTACCGCCACCCGACGTTCTTTGACATTCCCGACGAAGTGGGGGCGATGTGATGGCGACCGCCGCTGCCACCGCCGCCGCGACCCCGGCTTCCGCCCAACAGGATGCCTTTGTCGAATTTCTGTTGCGGATGGGGGATAACACTCTGATCCTCGGCCACCGGGTCAGCGAATGGTGCGGCCATGCGCCGGTGCTGGAAGAGGACATCGCGCTGGCCAACATCGCACTGGACCTGATCGGCCAGACCCAGATGTGGCTCGGCCTTGCGGCAGAGGTGCAGGGCGAAGGCAAATCCGCCGACGACCTCGCCTTCCTGCGTGATGCCTGGGGTTTCCGCAACCTGCTGCTGGTCGAGATGCCAAACGGTGACTTTGGCCAGACCCTGATGCGCCAATTCCTGTTCGATGCGTGGCATGCGCTCCAACTGGGACGATTGATAAACGCTTCTGATCCACGCGTTGCCGCCATTGCCGAAAAGGCCAGCAAGGAAGTCGCCTATCATCTGGACCGCTCCGCCGAAACGGTGATTGCCCTGGGCGATGGCACCGAAGATAGCCGCGCGCGGATGCAGGCGGCACTCGACTACCTGTGGCCTTACGTGGGTGAGATGTTCCAGTCCGACGCGGGAGACGCCGCCATGGTGCAGGCGGGCATCGCCCCTGATCCGGCAAGTTTGCGCGCGGAGTATGATGCGCAGGTGATGCGCGTTCTGGGCGAAGCGACGCTGACCATTCCCGACAGCCGCTTTGGCCACAAGGGCGGACGGACTGGCGCAATGCACACTGAACATCTGGGCCACCTGCTGACCCAGATGCAATGGTTGCAGCGCGCCTATCCCGGCGCCAAGTGGTAAAGCAACAGCCAAGGAACTGAGGACGCCGCCCAGCCATGGCGGCGGACAGGCACGATCCGGCCTTGTGGCCGGGCGGTGCAGAGCGAAAGTAAACCGCATGAGCCAAGTGACAAGTCAGCCAAGCCTCGACCAGATCTGGGACTGGCTTGACACCGTTCCCGATCCGGAAATCCCGGTGATCTCGCTGGTGGATCTGGGCATCATCCGCGATGTCGCGTGGCAAGGCGAGACGCTGGAGGTCACCGTCACCCCGACCTATTCGGGCTGCCCGGCGACGGCGGTGATCCAGATGGATATTGAGACCGCGCTGCGCAGCCATGGCATCACCGATCTGAAGCTGAAAACCCAAATCTCCCCCGCCTGGACCACCGACTGGCTGTCCGACAAGGGCCGCGCCAGCCTGGAAGCCTACGGCATCGCCCCGCCCCAGGCCGCCGGCGGACCGGAAAAATGCCCCAACTGCGGCAGCACGCATGTCACCCGCGTCAGCCAGTTCGGCTCGACCCCCTGCAAGGCCCACTGGCGCTGCCAGGACTGCCTAGAACCCTTTGATTATTTCAAGTGCATCTGAGGAGACCCTGATGGCGCGCTTTTTCGATCTCGAAGTCACCGACGTCCGCAAGACCATCCGCGACGCGGTGGTGGTCACTCTGAAGCCCGCGAACGGCGCGGCAAAGGAGTTTGATTTTACCCAAGGTCAGTATCTGACCTTCCGCCGCAACTTCGACGGCGAGGAACTGCGCCGCAGCTATTCGATCTGTGCGGGGCGCGATGAAGGCATCCTGCAAGTCGGCATCAAGCGCGTCGACGGCGGCGCCTTCTCGACCTGGGCCAATACCGAGCTGAAGCCCGGTGACACACTACAGGCCATGCCCCCCATGGGCAGTTTCCACACACCGTTGAACCCGACGGTCGAAAAACACTACCTGGGCTTTGCCGGCGGTTCCGGTATCACGCCGGTCCTGTCGATCCTGAAGACCACGCTGGCCGCGGAGCCGCAGTCGTCCTTCACGCTGGTCTATGCCAACAAGGGCGTGAACACGATCATGTTCCGCGAGGAGCTGGAGGATCTGAAGAACCTGCACATGGGCCGCCTCAACGTGATCCACGTGCTGGAAAGCGACGCGCAGGAGATCGACCTGTTCACCGGCCTGGTGACCGAAGAGAAATGCGCCCAGTTGTTCGACCACTGGATCGACATCACATCGGTCGACACCGCCTTCATCTGCGGACCGGAGCCGATGATGCTGGGCATCGCGGCGGCGCTGCGCACGGCGGGCCTAGACGACGCTCAGATCAAGTTCGAGCTGTTCGCCTCGGCGCAGCCTGGCCGTGCCCGGCGCAAGGCCGGCGCAACTGAGGCGTGCAGCGGCGCCAACCAGACCAAAGCCGCCATCACATTGGACGGCGCGACCCAGACCATCGAGATGGGCAAGGATATAACGCTGCTGGACGCGGCGCTGGAAAACGCCATGGATGCGCCCTACGCTTGCAAGGCCGGGGTCTGCTCCACCTGTCGCTGCAAAGTGCTGGAGGGCGAGGTGGAGATGGTCGCAAACCACGCGCTGGAGGATTACGAGGTCGAAAAGGGCTATGTTCTGTCCTGCCAGGCCTATCCGGTGACCGACCGCGTCGTCGTCGACTACGATCAGTAACGGCTTTCCGGGGAGGACCGGCCATGACGGACGAGATGAGCATCGCAAGCTACCTGAAACAAGGCGGGGTGCTCAGCAGCCCGGTCAACGTGCCGCCGCGCTATCGCGCCGAGCTGTTGAAGCTGATGGCGACCTTTGTCGACAGCGAGCTGGCCGGAGCCGCGGGCTTTGCCGACATCATCAACCACGCGCCGGGCATTCAGGCGCGTGTTGCCGCCGCCCGCATCGTGCTGGAAAAGACCAATCACGCAGGACAGGTGCTGCGGCTGATGGGCGAATTCGGAGCGGACACCGCCCGCTACGCCGATCACCACCCTTGGACGGCGCGGCTCGACCGCGATGCCGACATCGGCCAAAGCCGCAGCCACCACGACATGCGGTTGTCGGTGTTCAATTACCCGCTGCAGGGCTGGGCGGATGCTGTGGTGATGAACCTCTTGATGGGACGCGCGGTTGCTGTGCAGCTGGAGGAGCTGAGCCATGTTTCCTACCAACCCTTGGCCGAGGCCTTCCGCGCCATCCAGCCATTGGAAGCCCACCACGCCGAGTTGGCCGAGGAGGGGCTGATGGTCCTGGCGGAGGCAGAAGGGCCCGCGGGTCTGCAAGAGCTGGTCGATTATTGGTGGCCACGGGTCGCGGCGAGTTTCGGTCAGGAAAACTCGGAGAAATTCGAATGGCTGAAGACCTTTGGCCTGCGCCGAACCGCCAATGCGGATCTCAAGGCCCGCTGGCAGCAACAGGTCACGCGCATCCTGGAAAAGGTTGGGTTGTCCACGGTCAGCTGACCCCCTGCCCCTCGTGGGTGCTGCGACCGGGGCCAGCACAGGCTCCCGCCCGGCCTTGCGCGCATTGTCATGCGCGCAGCCAGTTGGGCCCGGCGCGCCTGACGGCGCGCGGCACCGCCCTTCCCGAGACCAATGCCGCTTGATTGCGTGGTGCAGATGGCGTGCCGACCATGGGCAATGCGGCGCTTGTCCTGAAGGCGCGTGTGGCCCAGAAAACGGTCTGGACGTCCGACTCTTTCCTGCCTAGCGTTCCGCCACCAAGCGAGAGGACAGATCGATGGCGGTGGGCAGCACAATCCGGACCTATTTCAACGGCAGCTGGCAGGATGGCGACGTGGCCGTCATGCGGGCGGCCGACCACGCCATGTGGCTCGGCTCCTCTGTCTTTGATGGCGCGCGCTATTTCGATGGGGTGACCCCGGATCTGGATCTTCACTGTGCCCGCACCAATGCCTCAGCCCGTGCCCTGATGATGGAACCGACAGTGGAGGCGGCAGAGATGGCAGCGCTGATCCGCGACGGGCTGGCAGGCTTTGCCGTCGATGCGGCGGTCTATGTGCGACCGATGTACTGGGCCACCGATGGCGACGCGACGCTGATCGCGCCCGCCGCCGACAGCACGCAGTTTGCCGTCAGCCTGGAGGAGATCCCGATGCCCTCCCCCGATGCTGCCGCCACGCTGACGCGGACCCGCTACCGCCGCCCGGTGCTGGAGAACGCAGTGGTGAACGCCAAGGCAGGCTGCCTTTATCCCAACAACGCCCGCATGCTGCGCGAGGCCCGCAGCAAGGGTTTCACCAACGCGCTGGCGCTCGACGCCATGGGCAATGTGGCTGAAACGGCCACCAGCAATGTCTTCATGGTGCGCGACGGCGCCGTGTTCACCCCGATCCCGAACGGCACGTTCCTGGCTGGCATCACCCGTGCTCGCCACATCACGAACATGCGTGCCGATGGCATCACTGTGAACGAATGCGTGCTGACCTACGAGGATTTCGAAACCGCAGATGAGGTCTTCCTGTCCGGCAACATGGCAAAGGTGACCCCCGTCACGGCTTTTGACGACTGCCAGTTTCAGGTCGGCCCGGTCACACGGCGCGTGCGCGACCTTTACTGGGACTGGGCTGCCGGACAGAAATGACTGCACCGCATAGGCTCTCTTGCCTGATCGACCGGCTTGGGCCATGATCCGCGACGCAGCAACAAGAGAGGCGAGATGCGCAAATTTCTGGTGGTACTGGACGATAGCCGCGAATGCCTGAACGCGATGCGCTTTGCCGCGATGCGCGCGGCGCATACCGGCGGCGGTGTGACCATCCTGTCGGTGATCCCGCCGGATGAGTTCAACCACTGGATCGGTGTCGGCGAGGTCATGCGCGAAGAAGCCCGCGAACGCATCCACGCCCATTTCGAAGTTTTCGCCAAATGGATGCGCGACCGGCAGAACGTCGACCCGGAGCTGGTCATCCGCGAGGGCGAGCCGGTGCCGGAAATCCTCGACTATATCGAGGGGGATGCGGAAATCGGTGTACTGGTGCTGGGCGCCGGGCTGGGCCGCAAGGGGCCGGGTCCGCTGGTCACCCAACTGACCAAGAACTCGGGCACCCTGCCGGTGCCGATCACCATCGTACCGGGTGACCTGTCCAAGGAGCGGCTGGAAGCCATCACCTGACGCCCCCCGCCCGCCATCCGGACAGACAGCTGACCCCGCGATCCGGCCTGCAACTGGGCCTGCGACAGGATCAAAGCCGCCCTCGATGCCGCCCGCCGTGCGTCCTGACCTGCCGCAAACTTAGAATTGTTCCAAATCTTGACTTGGCGCGCCACAAGGCGCATATCGGGGTCACGCTTAACGGAGACCCGCCATGTTCATTCAGACTGAATCCACGCCCAACCCGGCGACGCTGAAATTCCTGCCGGGCCAGACCGTTCTGGAGGTCGGCACGGCCGACTTCCCCAGCGCCGAAGCCGCTGCGAAATCGCCGCTGGCCGCCCGCATCTTTGCGGTCGAGGGCGTTACCGGCGTGTTCTTCGGCAATGACTTCGTCACCGTGACCAAGCAGGACAGCGTCGATTGGGACCACATCAAACCCGCCATCCTGGGCGCGGTGATGGAGCACTACCAGTCCGGCCAGCCAGTGATGGCGGACGGTTCCGCCGATCCGGCCTCGGGCCATGCCGAGCACTCCGGCGAAGACGCAGAGATCGTCAACCAGATCAAGGAACTGCTGGACAGCCGTGTGCGCCCCGCGGTGGCCCAGGACGGCGGCGACATTACCTTCCACGGATTTGACCGCGGCGTTGTCTACCTGCATATGCAGGGCGCCTGCGCGGGCTGCCCCTCCTCGACCCTGACCTTGAAGATGGGCATCGAGAACCTGCTGCGTCATTATATTCCCGAAGTGACCGAAGTGCGCCCGGTTGCCATCTGAGCCGACGGCCTGGCCTGATCCGGTGCGAAAGGACATCTGATGACATCTGAACCGCTGGTTCTGGGGTTCGACACATCGGCCGCGCATTGCGCGGCCGCTTTGTTGCGCGGCGATGCGCTGCTGGTCTCCCGGATGGAGGAAATGTCTCGCGGTCAAGCCGAACGGCTGATGCCCCTGCTGGAGGAAGTTCTGGCCGAGGGTGGCGTCGGCTGGGACGACCTCGTTGCCATCGGTGTCGGCATCGGCCCTGGCAATTTCACCGGTATCCGGATTGCGGTCTCTGCCGCACGCGGCCTTGCGTTGGGGCTGGAGATTCCGGCGGTGGGCGTCAACGGGTTTGAGGCCCGCGCCGCTGAGGGCAGCCTCCCCGCGGTGCCAGCGCCGCGCGAGCAGGTCTATGCTGCCCTGCCGGGCGAGGCGCCGCGTCTGATGCCCCGCCATGAGGCTGAAGATGCCGCGCGCGGCGCCGGGCTGACCTGTGCGCCCGTTGCCAGCCCGCCCGGTATCGCCGAGGCCATTGCCCGCATCGCGGGCAAGCGTTTCGCCACCCCGCAAACCGCCCCCGCACCGCTGTATCTGCGCGCGGCCGATGCCGCGCCCTCCAGCGATGTACCGCCCGCGCTGATTGATGACTGACCGGCTGACCGCCGCGCAGATGGCCGCCACCCATGCTGCCGCCTTCACCCAGTCCCGCCCCTGGAGCGAAGCCGAATTCGTCGCCTTGCTGGACAGTCCGTTTACCTTCGCATCCGGCGACATCCGCTGCTTTGCCCTGTTGCGGGTCATCGCCGATGAGGCCGAACTGCTGACCATTGCGACCCATCCTGACCACCAGTGCCAAGGCTTGGCGCGCCGCTGCATCGCTGGGTGGGAAACGGATTTGCAGGCGCGGCGCGTGGCTGAGGTTTTCCTGGAAGTGGCCGCCGACAACGCGCCGGCACAGGCGCTTTACCGGTCGAGCGGATTCGCAATTTGCGGACGACGGCGCGGTTATTACCCGCGCCCACAGGCCAAAGCTATCGATGCGTTGCTGATGCGCAAAGCTTTACGTTAGGCCACTTTGCTGCTCAGGCCGCTATTTCGCACCAATTGGTCAAAAAGCAGTTGACCCTCTCCCTGCCCTGCAGGCTAAATTGCCGCACCCTTTTGGCCTGAACGGGGCCGGGCAGCGGCAAATCCCCGCTGCATCCAACAAAAATGATAACGGGAGTTTCCTGATGACCCTGATGAAATCGCTGATGGGCGCGGCCGCGTCGCTGGCGCTGACCGCAGGCGCCGCATTGGCAGAGCCGGCGCTGATCTTCGACCTGGGCGGCAAATTCGACAAGAGCTTCAACGAGGCCGCCCATAACGGCGCCAGCCGCTGGGCCGAAGAGACCGGCGGCAGCTACCGCGAGATCGAGCTGCAGTCCGAAGCCCAGCGGGAGCAAGCCTTGCGCCGCTTTGCCGAGGCTGGCGCAAACCCGGTCATCACCATGGGCTTTGCCATGGCGGATCCACTGAGCACTGTCGCGGCCGACTACCCGGATACCAAGTTCGTAGCCGTCGACGTGACCTGGCTGGAGGCCCCCAACGTGCGCCAAATCGGCTTTGCCGAACATGAAGGCTCCTATCTGGTGGGTATGATGGCGGCGATGGCGTCCAAATCCGACACGGTCGGCTTCATCGGCGGCATGGACATCCCGCTGATCCGCCACTTCGCCTGCGGCTATGCCCAGGGTGTCAAGGCAGTGAACCCCGATACCAAGATCGTCGCCAACATGACAGGCACCACTCCGGCGGCCTGGAACGATCCGGTCAAAGGCTCCGAGCTGACCAAGTCGCAGATCAGCCAGGGCGCTGACGTGATCTATGCCGCGGCTGGCGGCACCGGTGTTGGCGTGCTGCAAACCGCCGCTGACGAAGGCATCTTGTCGATTGGTGTGGACAGCAACCAGAACCACCTGCACCCCGGCAAAGTGCTGACCTCGATGCTCAAGCGTGTGGACGTGGCCGTCTATGACGCGATGAAGGCAGGCGAGGATCTGGAAACCGGCGTCTTTACCATGGGCCTGGCCGAAGACGGCGTCGGCTTTGCGATGGATGAGCACAACGCACCGCTGGTCAACGAGGAGATGAAGGCCGCCGTAGACGAAGCCCGCGAGAAGATCATTGCAGGCGACATCAGCGTGGCGAGCTACTATGAGAACGACAGCTGCCCGGCACTGAGCTTCTGATCTGATTGCCCCGGGCCATGACGGTGTTTCTGCATATCCCGTTTGCCGTCTGGGGCCTGCCATCACCCGCCTCCCGCGCCGCTTTGGCGGACACGGGGGGCGGGTTCCTCTTTTTTCACTCCGGTTCCGGCACCGCCGTCCCGTCCAAGGCGTGCGCCGCACATCAGCCCCGCGCCTGGTTGCATGACGGCAAGCCAGTGCAGAACATCGGATTTTCAGGCATGGGAGAGCCCACTTGACCGCCCCCGCCATCGAACTCAAAGGTATCTCCAAGGCCTTTGGCCCGGTCCAGGCAAACAAGGACATTTCCATTCGCGTCGCCCCCGGCACCATTCACGGTATAATCGGTGAAAACGGCGCCGGGAAATCGACGCTGATGTCGATTCTCTATGGGTTTTACAAAGCCGACAAAGGCGAAGTCTGGATCAACGGCACCCGCACCGAGATTCCCGACAGCCAGGCCGCCATCGCCGCAGGCATCGGCATGGTGTTCCAGCATTTCAAACTGGTGGAGAACTTCACCGTTCTGGAGAACATCGTGCTGGGGGCGGAGGACAGCGGCATGCTGATGCCCTCGCTGACCCGTGCCCGCAAGGAGCTGAAGGCGCTGGAGGAGGAATACGAGCTGTTCGTCGATCCCGACAAGCGCATTGACGAAATCGGCGTCGGCGCCCAGCAGCGGGTCGAGATCCTCAAGGCGCTGTACCGCAAGGCGGAGATCCTGATCCTGGACGAGCCGACCGGGGTGCTGACCCCCTCGGAGGCGGACC
Source organism: Leisingera sp. SA32 (assembly GCF_056033425.1). Taxonomy (NCBI): domain Bacteria; kingdom Pseudomonadati; phylum Pseudomonadota; class Alphaproteobacteria; order Rhodobacterales; family Roseobacteraceae; genus Leisingera; species Leisingera sp. SA32. The sequence continues at coordinate 48,277 of NZ_JBVYHB010000020.1, forward strand.
AGCTGTTCCGCATCCTCGACCGGCTGCGCGCCGAGGGGAAAACCATAATCCTCATCACGCATAAGCTGCGTGAAATCATGGAATATACTGACACCGTGTCGGTGATGCGGCGCGGCGAGATGACCGCTACCGTCAAGACCGCCGAGACCAGCCCCGAGCATCTGGCCGAGCTGATGGTCGGCCGCAAGGTGCTTCTGCGGGTCGACAAGGTGCCCGCGCAACCCGGCGCACCGGTGTTGCAGGTCGAAGGGCTGCGGGTGGTCGACAGCGCGGGCGTCGAGCGTCTGAAGGGCATCGACCTGACCGTGCGCGCAGGCGAGATCGTCGGCATCGCGGGTGTTGCGGGCAACGGACAGTCAGAGCTTCTGGAGGTTCTGGGCGGCATGCGCGAGGGCACCGGCAGCATCAGGCTGCATGGCGAGCCGCTGGCCCTGTCAGGCCATGGCGCCGACGGCGGTGCCCGTCGCGCGGCCCACATCGGCCACGTGCCGGAAGATCGCCAGCGTGAAGGTCTCATCATGGATTTCCATGCTTGGGAAAACGTCGCCTTTGGCTACCACCGGGATCCGGCCTATCAAAACGGGATGTTGATGAACAACGCCGCCCTGCGTGCCGATACCGAGGCCAAGATGGAGAAATTCGACGTCCGCCCCCCCGACCCCTGGCTGGCAGCCAAGAATTTTTCCGGCGGCAATCAGCAGAAAATCGTGGTCGCGCGCGAGATCGAGCGCAACCCCGACCTGTTGCTGGTGGGCCAGCCGACCCGCGGCGTCGACATCGGCGCCATCGAATTCATCCACAAGCAGATCGTCGACCTGCGTGACCAGGGCAAGGCCATCCTCCTCGTCTCAGTCGAGCTGGAAGAGATCCTGTCCTTGTCCGACCGCGTCGCGGTGATGTTTGACGGAATGATCATGGGCGAACGCCCGGCGGATCAGACGGACGAAAAAGAACTCGGCCTGATGATGGCCGGTGTCGCGGGGGAGGCCGCGTAAATGGAAAAGATGCCAAAATGGGCCGATGTGGTCCTGATTCCGCTGATCAGCCTCCTGCTGGCCGCCGTGCTGTCGGCGCTGGTGATCCTGGCCATCGGCGAAGACCCGGTGGCCGCGGTCAACCTGATGGTCGATGGCGCGCTCGGATCCACCTATGGCTGGGGGTATACACTCTATTACGCCACCAACTTCATGTTCACCGGTCTTGCGGTGGCGGTGGCTGCGCATGCAGGCCTATTCAACATCGGCGGCGAAGGCCAGGCGATGCTGGGGGGCCTGGGCGTCGCGCTGGTCTGCCTGTTCATCCCCTGGCCGCATTGGTCGCTGGCGCTGATCTTTGCCGCCTTGGGCGCGGGTCTGTTTGGCGCCGCCTGGGCCGCCATTCCCGCCTATCTGCAGGCCAAGCGTGGCAGCCATATCGTGATTACCACCATCATGTTCAACTTCATCGCGGCCGCGGTGCTGAACTACATGCTGGTCAACGTGCTGCGCCCCAAGGGCTCGCAGGATCCGGCCTCGGCGCGTTTTCCCGAAACCGTCCACCTGCCGTCGCTGCATGAAATGCTGGCCCCCCTGGGGATCGAGTTCTCGAAATCCGGCCCCGCAAATGTCAGCCTGCTGGTCGCCTTGGGCGCCTGCGTGGCGATCTGGCTGCTGATCTGGCGCACCCCGCTGGGCTACGAAATCCGGTCCCTGGGCAAATCCGAACCGGCGGCGCGCTATGCCGGTATTTCCTCGGTTCGGATCGTGATGATCGCCATGCTGATTTCCGGCGCGCTGGCCGGGATGATGGCCATCAACAACGTCATGGGCGAGGCTGAGCGACTGGTTCTGAATTCCACCGAAGGGGCCGGCTTCATCGGCATCGCCGTGGCACTCATGGGGCGCAACCACCCCTTTGGCGTGTTCCTGGCCGCAATCCTCTTCGGTTTTCTCTACCAGGGCGGCGCTGAGCTGGCGCTGTGGACCTCGATCCCGCGTGAGCTGATCGTGGTGATCCAGGCTCTTGTGATCCTGTTTACCGGTGCGCTGGACAACATGGTGCGGATGCCGCTGGAGCGGATCTTCATCGCGGTTCGGAAGGGGCAGAACTGATGGATTTCCTGACCATAATCCAGATCCTGGACTCCACCGTCCGCCTGGCCACGCCGCTGCTGCTGGCGTGCCTGGCGGGTCTGTTCTCCGAACGAGCGGGCATCTTTGACATCGGGCTCGAGGGCAAGATGTTGATGGCGGCCTTTTTCTCGGCCGCCGTGGCGGCGGTCACCGGCAATGTCTGGCTGGGCTTGCTGGCAGGTATCGCCTCCTCGCTGGTTCTGGCCCTGCTGCACGGGGTCGCGTCGATCACCTTCCGCGGCAACCAGCTGATTTCCGGGGTGGCAATCAACTTCCTCGCTTCTGGCCTGACGGTGCTGATCGCCCAGGACTGGTTCAAACAGGGCGGACGCACACCGTCACTGTTCAGCGGCGGCCGCTTTGAGGGCTGGGAATGGCCCTTCGCCATCGGCCCCGCCGATGCAGAGGCCGCAGGCGAGCCGGTCTCGCGCCTGATGGCCGAGGCCAATCCGGTGCACCTGGTCTACTCCGAGCTTCTATCCGGCCACTCGATCCTGGTCTACTTCGCCCTTCTGGCGGTGCCGGCGACCTGGTGGATCCTGTTCCGCACCCGCTTTGGTCTGCGCCTGCGCGCCGTGGGCGAAAACCCGGCAGCGGTGGACACCGCCGGGGTGTCGGTTGTCGGCCTGCGCTACGCGGCGGTGATGATCTGCGGCCTCCTGTGCGGCATCGCCGGCGCCTATCTGGCCACAGCGCTGCAGGCAGGCTTTGTCAAGGAAATGACCGCAGGCCGCGGCTTCATCGCGCTGGCAGCGCTGATTTTTGCCAAGTGGCGGCCCTGGCACGCCATGGGCGCCTGCCTGCTGTTCGGCCTGCTGCAAGCCATCGCGCTGCGCTTCCAGAACATTGAACTGGGCGGGCTCACGATCCCGGTTCAGGCAATGGACGCACTCCCCTATGTGCTGACAGTGGTGATTCTGGCTGGTTTTGTCGGCAAGGCCATTCCGCCCCGCGCCGGTGGTCAACCATATGTCAAGGAACGCTGAGGCCTGACGTGACCCCAAGACATTCTACCGCTGAAACGCCCGGTCCTGCACCGGGCGTTTTCATTGCAACGCGTGCCGCGCTCCGGACCTTGGCGCGAATAGGTCCAGTTTTCCGCGTCAAATCAGTCCTGCACGCTGCACAGCGGCATAGATCATTGATTTTTGAACGAACTCAGGTCTAACAAAGGTTATGCAGATCTACCTTCCCATAGCCGAGGTTTCGGTCAACGCGTTTCTGCTGCTGGGCCTTGGCGGCCTGGTGGGGGTACTGTCGGGCATGTTCGGCGTTGGCGGCGGCTTCCTGATGACGCCGCTGTTGTTTTTCATCGGCATCCCGCCCGCGGTGGCGGTAGCAACCGAGGCAAACCAGATCGTCGCCTCATCCTTTTCCGGTGTGCTGGCGCATTTCCGAAGGCGCACGGTCGACATCAAGATGGGGCTGGTGCTTCAGGCGGGCGGCCTCATCGGCGCGGCGCTGGGGGTGGTTGTGTTCAACTACCTCAAGGCGATGGGGCAAGTCGATCTTCTGGTCAAGCTGTGCTACGTGGTTTTTCTCGGCGTGGTTGGCGGGCTGATGTTTGTTGAAAGCCTCAACGCCATCCGCAAGACGCGCAAGGCAGACGGCGCTGCCCCGGCCGCGCGGCGCCAACGTGGCTGGGTGCATGCGCTGCCGTTCAAGATGCGGTTTCGCACCTCGGGCCTTTATATCTCGGTAATCCCGCCCATTCTGGTCGGCATCTGTGTCGGTATCCTGGCGGCGATCATGGGGGTCGGCGGCGGCTTTATCATGGTGCCCGCGATGATCTACATCCTCGGCATGCCGACCAAGGTCGTTGTTGGAACCTCCCTGTTCCAGATCATTCTGGTCACCGCCTTCACCACCATGCTGCATGCAACCACCAACTATACCGTCGACATCGTCCTGGCGGTTCTTCTGTTGATTGGCGGCGTCATCGGTGCACAGATCGGCACCCGCATCGGCGTCTACCTCAAGGCAGAACAGCTGCGCATCCTACTGGCCCTGATGGTCATCGCGGTCTGCGTCAAACTGGGTCTGGACCTGCTGTTGCAACCGGCGGAACTGTTCTCGCTCGGCGCGGCGGGGGGGCACTGATGTTGCGTCGGCTTCTGCTCTCCGTACTGGCCGCCGCCACATGTCTGTTAACACCGCAGGCAAACGCGCAGGCGGGCAAAGAAGAGGTGGTGCTGGGTCTCAGCCAGGACCGCGTGGCAATCACCGCCACTTTTGACGGGTCGGAAATTCTGGTGTTCGGCGCGGTGAAACGCGAAACCCCGATCCCCGACGACGACCCGCTGCAAGTTGTTGTGACGGTCTCCGGCCCTGCCCCGGCGGTGATGGTGCGTCGCAAGGAAAAGAAGCTGGGCATCTGGGTCAACGCTGACAGGGTCCTGGTCGATTCCGCCCCCGCCTTTTACGCCGTGGCCACCAGCGCGCCGTTCCACCAGGTGCTGACCGACACTGAAGACCTGCGCCACCGTATCTCGATTGAACGTGCAATCCGCTCGGTCGGGGCGGCGATGCATATCCGTGGCGCGCAGGATTTCGCCGATGCGGTAGTGCGCATCCGCGAAACAAACGGCCTGTATTCGCTGCGCGAGAACACCGTGGCGGTGGATGAGCAGACCCTGTTCCGAACCGCCATCCGGATGCCCGCCAACCTGACCGAGGGCACCTACGCCACGCGCATCTTCCTGACCCGCGGCGGCGAGGTGGTTTCAAGCTATGAAACCGCGATCGACGTGCGCAAAGTCGGGCTGGAGAAATTTCTCTATGCCCTGTCGCGCGAACAGCCGTTTCTCTATGGGCTGATGTCGCTGGCGATTGCCATTGCCGCCGGATGGGGCGCATCTGCCGCCTTCAGCCTGCTGCGCAATCGGTGACATCTGGGGCCAGCCCCTCTTGGCCTGACGGCCAATTCACCCCGGAGTATTTCTGACCAGAAAGAGCCAACGGCAGATTACGTAGTCACCTTGCCTCTTTCTGGGTCAAATACTCCCGCCGGAGGCACGCTGCGCACCAGCGCAGCGCAACGCCCAACTGGGGAGGTGCATTTTTGATGTACCGCCCCGGGCGGGAGGCCCCCCTCAACCGCGGCCGATATAGGGCATCTTGGTGGCCATCACCGTCATAAACTGCACGTTGGCCTCCAATGGCAGATCGGCCATGTGCAGCACCGACCGCGCCGCATCCTCCACCGCAAAGCTCTGCATTGGCTCCGCCTCGGGCTCGGCGGCCGCCTGGCGCTGGCTCAGCGTCTCTACCATCGGGGTGCGGGCATTGCCGATGTCAATCTGGCCACAGGCGATGTCATAGGCGCGGCCATCCAGCGACAGGCTTTTGGTCAGGCCGGTGATCGCCGCCTTGGTCGCCGCATAAGGCGCCGACTGCGGCCGTGGCACATGGGCGGCAATGGAGCCGTTGTTGATGATGCGCCCGCCCCGCGGCGTCTGGTGCCGCATCTGGCGAAACGCCGAACGGGCGGCCAGGAACATGCCGTTGAGGTTGACGTTCACCGAGGCAAACCAGTCCTCCAGCGGGATCTCGTCGATGGTGGCAGGGGGCGTGAAGATGCCCGCGTTGTTGAACAGCACGTCCAACCGCCCGGCCGTCATGGCAAAGCTGTTCACCGCGTGATCCACCGCCGCCGGATCGGTCACATCGGCGGGCAGCACATGGGCATGCGTATGGCCTCGCGCCACCTCCTCCAGTTTGTCAGCGCGGCGGGCCAGCAGCCCCACGTGCCACCCCTCCCCCAGAAACAATTGCGCCACAGCGCGACCGATGCCGGAACTGGCGCCGGTGATCAGGATCGTTTTATTCATGCCGGGGTTTCCTCCTGGATTTCCAGCGTCAGGGCCGCCGCCGGGACGGCCTTGAGGTCGTCCACCTGCAAGGGGCCGCTGGGTTTGGCCAGCCGGTTGCGCACCACCCAGATCAGCCGCTCCTGCGCCCGGGTGATGGCGACATAGGCCAGCCGTTTCCACAGCGGTTGGCCCGCCTCGACCCGGCCCATACGGGCGGCGGCATAGATATCAGGGGCAAAGACCTGGGTGGTATCCCACTGCGAGCCCTGCGCCTTGTGGATGGTCACCGCCGCGCCGTGCAGAAAGGTGGCCCCCATGCGGGCGGCATAGGGGATGAAGGGTTCTTCCTCATCGGGTTTCTCGATTTTCACGATCGAGGCGGCGGAAACCTGCGGGTCCTCCGCGCCCATCACATGAAGGCGGGAAAACCCCGGCTTGCGGCCCGCGCCGAGAAAGATCACCTGCGCGCCCTTGATCAGGCCGCGCGCCTCCAGGTCGAGACGTTTCTTGCGATGTTTCATCGGCAGTTCCAGCCCGTCGCAGATCAGCGGCTCGCCTTCGATCAGCGCATCCTCTGGCGCGCCATGCACGGCACGGAAGGCGTTGATCAGCCGGATGCGGGTGTTGTTGCGCCACACCAGCACCGGCGAGCGCGCCATCAGGTCGACCTCCACCCGCTGTCCCCAGACCACACGCTCGTCGCGCCTTGCGGTGTCCTCGATCATCCGCTCGAAGTCCTCGAACCCCAGCTGCGGATCGGCCAGCGCATGGGCAAGGTCCAAGATCGGGTTACCCGCCTCCTGCCGGTGGATGCGGTTCAGAACCAGCTGGCGCGGCTCCGGCAGGGTTTCAAACACCATCGAGCCCGACTGGTTCACCGGCGCCAGCTGCGCCGGATCGCCAAACAGGATGAGGTTCGGAAAGATCTCCTTCAGATCCGCGAACTGGCGGTCGTCCAGCATCGAGGCCTCATCGACAAAGCCGATGTCCAGCGGCTCCTCGCGCCGTTTCCAGCCGGTGATGAAGTCCGAGCCGCGCAAACCCGCCGCGGCCAGCGCGCCGGGGATCGACTTGTTCTTCTCATAAAAGGCGGCGGCGCGGGCCAGTGCCTCCTCGGTGAGGCCCTCAATATCGGGCTTGTCGCCCTGCCCGGCCAGCCATTCGGCGATACGCTCATACTCCGGGTCGTAGACGGGGGTATATAGAATGCGATGGATGGTGGTTGCGGGCACGCCGCGCAGGCGCAGCACGCTGGCCGCCTTGTTGGTGGGTGCCAGAATCGCCAGGGTCCGGCGGTCGTCGCTTTTCTTGCGGCTTTCATAATCGCCTGACACCACCTCGACGCCCGCTTGCTCCAGTGCCTTGTACAGCTCCGCCAGCAGCAGCGTCTTGCCCGAGCCCGCCTTGCCGATCACCGCCATCACCCCGGCATCGCCACGCGGCGGCTGCAAAAGCCCGTCATCAAGATCAATCCCCGCCTGGCGCAGGAGCTCGGTCACGCTGTCATAAGCGGTGGCCTGGTCATCGGAAAACTGTACGGGCAAGGCTGTCATGACGCGACATTACAGACGCGGGGCCGGGTCCGCCAGAGGCTCCCGGCCCCGCGATGTGCATTGCTGCGTCTGCCCGGTGCGGCCTCAGCCCGTCAGCGCCAACGCGGCGGGCACCGTCGCACCGCCAAAGGACCGGTCGAACCACAGCTGCGACAGTTCAGGCGAGATCCCGGCCTTGGCGGACACCGCCAGATAGACCTCCGAGCTGTATTCCCACAGGCCCAGGCAGATCCGCTCGCGGCCCTCGCCGCTGCTGCCAATCACCTCAGGGCTGAAGCCGAGGCTGCGGTAGATCCGCACCATCCGCCGGTCAAAGACGCCGGCAAAATGGCGGACCTTGAAATGGCGCATGATCTCGACCCCGCCCAGCGTCAACGCCCCGGCGACATTGCGCCCGGCGCTGCGCGACAGGCAGAACCGGGTGCACTCCCAGATCAGCGGACTGCACACCGGCACCCCGCCCGCAAGATCCAGAAACACGTCGTTGACCATCACCGGACCGGTGGTGGGCAGAAACCGCATCGAGCCGCCATGACTGCCGTCGGGCATCTCCCAGATCACATAGAGCGGATCCAGCGCATCATACTGGTCGCGCTCCTCGCCGCTGTCATCGACCTGAACCTCCCAGCCCAGCCGGGTCTGGAACTGGTCCGCCCGGTCGCGAAACATCGCGTGCGCCAGCGCGGCGTGGTTGTGCAGGTCGTGGCCATAGATATAACGAAGCATAATTTGGTCCCCTTTCTGGTGAACAGTGGGGACAGGGTACGCGATTTTCTGCAATTCCAGAGTGTATCAAGCAGAGCCTGTACACTTATCGATTAAACAACAATCAAACCCAGTGACAAAGCGCGCGCAATCGCATGGGTTGTATTGATCGCGCTGAGCTTGAACCGGGCGCTCTCGATATAGACGCGCAGCGTGTGTTCCGAGATCGACAGTGTTTGCGCCACCTGCGCCCGACTGTAGCCGATTGCCAGCAACGTCAGCGCATCGATCTCGCGCGGGGACAGGGGCTGGGTCTGATCGGCAGCGCGATTGGGTTCGAACTCCAGTGCCTTGCGGTTGAAGTAATGCCCCATCAGGATCAGGTCGCGGCCGTATTTCTCCGTCAGCTTTTCCCAAGCGGCATCGTCGCAATTGTGGCTGACGGTGAACACCGCAAACTGGCCATTGGGGCCTCGGATCGGAATCGAATACCCTTGGTTGCCAACCCCATGCGCCAGCGCGTCCTTCAGGAACTCCCGTGCTGGTTTCGGCGACCAGTCCAGCCGTTTCCAATCCACCGGATGAAAGCGCTGGTAGCAGCCCACCACCACCGGATCGACCCGCACATAGGCCTTCTCCTGATAGCGTTCGGTCCAGGTCTGCGGATAGGTGCCGAAATAATAATGGTCACCGGCACTGTCGACCCAATGGTACATCGCGTGATCGACGCCAAACACCTCACAGACCTGATCGATGATCTGCTGAAGTCCGTCCAGCGTCTTGGTGGCGTCGAGCGCCTCCAGAATACGATCCAGTTCTGCCTTGCTTGCCATGGTCTGCTGCTGTTGCCCCTGTGGTCCTGCCTGGTCCGGCGCCAGCTCCCTGGGCCACCGGATTGCCCGTGTTGTGCCGCGCGCCGAACGGGGGCGTCAATGGGAACCTCTTGGTTTGATTCGTTTCCCACCGTCCGTTGCGCAGAACTGCACGGAACGGGCGCAAAGCGAACAAACGTCACCTTACGGCGCGCACCTCGCTCGCGACCGAGACGAGAAGCATAGCCTAAACCTCTGAAACTGCTGGGCGAAGCGCACGCAAAAGGCCCGCGAACCACTGCCGTGATTCGCGGGCCACAGGCGGCCTTTGGGGGCCGCCAATCAGCTGTGCCCCCAGCGCCCGGCGATGGACAACAGGATCAGCGGTTGTTTTCCAGCACGTCCTGAAGCGTCCGCATCCCGGTCTTTGGTGCCTGCACCAGCACCGACATATTGCCGGGCAGGTGCTCATTGCGCAGCATCTTCATATGCGCTTCGGGCAGATCGGCCCAGGCAAAGACCTCCGACATGCAGGGATCCAGACGGCGCTCGACCATCAGCTTGTTCGCGGCGGCGGCCTGCTTCAGATGCGCGAAATGCGACCCCTGCAAACGCTTCTGGTGCATCCACATGTAGCGCACGTCAAAGGTCAAGTTGTAGCCCGTGGTGCCCGCGCAGATCACCACCATGCCGCCCTTCTTCACCACGAAAGTAGAGACCGGGAAGGTCGCCTCGCCGGGGTGTTCGAACACCATGTCGACATTCACGCCCTTGCCGGTGATGTCCCAAATCGCCTTGCCGAACTTGCGGGCTTCCTTGAACCACGTGTTGTACTCCGGGGTGTTGACTGTGGGCAGCTGGCCCCAGCAGTTAAAGTCCTTGCGGTTCAGCACGCCCTTGGCGCCCAGCCCCATGACAAAGTCACGCTTGCTCTCGTCCGAGATCACGCCGATGGCGTTGGCGCCGGCGGTGTTGATCAGCTGGATTGCATAGGAGCCAAGGCCGCCCGAAGCGCCCCAGACCAGCACGTTCTGCCCCGGTTTCAGGTCGTGCGGCTCATGGCCGAACAGCATCCGGTAGGCGGTGGCCAGCGTCAGCGTGTAGCAGGCAGACTCTTCCCAGGTCAGATGCTTCGGCCGCGGCATCAGCTGCTGCGCCTGCACGTTGGTGAACTGGGCGAACGAGCCGTCCGGCGTCTCATAGCCCCAGATCCGCTGGCTCGGCGAGTACATCGGATCGCCGCCGTTGCATTCCTCGTCGTCGCCGTCGTCTTGGTTGCAGTGGATCACCACCTCGTCGCCGACTTTCCAGCGGGTGACCTTGGAGCCCACGGCCCAGACAATGCCCGAGGCATCGGAACCGGCAATATGATAAGGTGCCTTGTGGCCGTCAAAGGGCGAGATCGGCGTGCCTAGCGAGGCCCAGACACCGTTGTAGTTGACGCCCGCCGCCATCACCAGAACCAGCACCTCGTTGCTGTCCAGTTCAGGCACGTCGACCACTTCCTGAACCATTGCCGTATCCGGCTCGCCATGGCGTTCGCGGCGGATCGCCCAAGCGTACATCCTCTTGGGGACATAGCCCATGGGCGGGATTTCCCCCAGCTCGTACAGATCTTTCTCCGGCGCCTCGTAAGACATGACGTCAGTCTGGGTATCCAATGCCATGACGGCCTCCTTTGCATCTAGGTTTTGCCGCAGTGCAGAATCGCGGCGCTTACCTAGTGGATAAAATTCGCCAAGCAACATTGCAACAACTTTTGCCGCATCTGTGAAATTTTATAACCCAGCAGATGCAGCATCGCCCTTGGCAGGTGCAGCATAACCCGCTTCCAGGTCGTGCGAGGGCGGCAGCAGGTGGCCGATGGAATTGGCATAGAAGCTCAGCAGGGCGCGGCGGTCGGGATGCGGCAGAACCTGATCGTCCGCGCACTGTATCAAACCGCGGCGGCGCAGCTGCTCCAGCCCCTCCTCTGCCACCTGACCCACCCCCTGCGCGGGCAGATGCAGATCCGCCAGCGGCAGCGCCGTCATCATCTCCTGCAACCGCGCTGCGAGTTCGGCGCGGGTCTGGCTGCCATGGCGGCACAGCGCCGCCGCCACCAGCGGCACCGGCAACACTGGAACGATGGCGCTGATCCGCGTCATCAGCTCCTGTGCCAGCGGCTCGGTCAGCGCCCCCTCTCGCGCCTCGGCGAACTGCCGCAGGCTCAGCGGCGCGCCCACGGTCACCGCTGCACGGCCCGCCCGCCGGTAGCGCCCGGTCAGCCGACGCCACAGCTGCCGCAGCAGCCGCAGTGCCACCACGCCGATTCGGGCCCGGAAACGGCGCGGCCCATCGCGGGCGGCATCCGAAAGGATCCGGTCCTCCAGCACCCGGTCATAGTTCAGGGCCACTGGCACAAAGACCACGTCACGACCCTGCGGATCACGACCCTCGACGATGTATTTCAGCAGCCCCAGTTTTGGCGCGGCCAGCGCTCCATCGAGGCTCAACCCGCCTTCGGGAAACATCGCCTGGGTGGAACCGCCGCGGGTGGCCATCCGCACGTAGGCGGCCAGCACCTTGCGATACAGATCATTGCGCGAGCGGCGGCGGATGAAATAGGCTCCCATAGCCCGGATCAGCCGCGACAAGGGCCAGACCCGCGCCCATTCGCCGACCGCATAAGACAGCGCGGAGCGCCGCGCCGCCAGATAGGTCACCAGCACATAGTCCATGTTGGACCGGTGATTCATCACAAAGATCACGGTGGCCTCGGGGTCGATGTCCGTCAACGCACCGGGCTGCTGCTGCGCAAGCCGCACCGTATAGATGGCGTTGGACAGGAACCGCGCCGCGCGGGCGGCAAGGCCAAAATAGGCAAAGGCGGAGAAGCCGGGCACGATCTCGCGCGCGTACCGGCGCACCTGTTCAAGGGCCACGTTCTCGGGGATGCCCTCGGCAGCGGCGTAATCGACCGCAGCCTGAGCCACCTGCGGATCGTGAATCAGCCGCTGAATCATGTCGTACCTGCGGATCAGTTTGAACGGCTCGATCGGCCGCTCCAAGCGCCGGTTGAGCCGCGCCACTGCCCGCTCCAGCCGCCGCCGCACGAACCAGCGCACCGACGGAAACAGGAAATGCGAAGCAAAGGTTACCGCCGCAAATCCGACGATCAGCACGAATAGCCACAGCGGAAGTTCCACGGTTTGCGTCATGGTTGAACAGTTGCCGAAGGCCGCAGCCATTACAAGCACCAAGCCGCCGGGCCCCTATTCATGCCACGCCGCCCACGATTGCCGCAACGCAGCGAATTGACATGGGTCTAAAATTGCAGTCTACATCATCACTACGAAATAAAATTACCCAACCACCGACTCGCGAGGCTCGACATGCCGCAGATGCAAAAAGACCGCCCCTGGCTGATCCGCACCTATGCCGGCCATTCCACGGCAACAGCCTCCAACGCGCTTTACCGCGCCAACCTGGCCAAGGGGCAGACCGGCCTGTCCGTCGCCTTCGACCTTCCGACCCAGACCGGCTATGACAGCGATCATGTGCTGGCCCGCGGCGAAGTGGGCAAGGTCGGCGTGCCGGTCTGCCATCTTGGCGACATGCGCAGCCTGTTCGATCAGATCCCGCTGGAACAGATGAACACCTCGATGACCATCAACGCCACTGCGCCGTGGTTGCTGGCGCTGTACATCGCCGTGGCAGAGGAACAGGGCGCAGATGTTTCGAACCTGCAAGGAACGGTGCAAAACGATCTGATCAAGGAATACCTGAGCCGCGGCACCTATGTCTGCCCACCCAAGCCCAGCCTGCGGATGATCGCGGATGTGGCGGAATACTGTTACACCAATGTGCCGAAATGGAACCCGATGAACGTGTGTTCCTACCACTTGCAAGAGGCCGGTGCGACGCCGGAGCAGGAGCTGGCCTTTGCGCTCGCCACTGCGCAGGCAGTGCTGGATGAGCTGGAGCCACGCATCGCACCCGAGGATTTTCCCGCGATGGTCGGGCGCATATCCTTCTTTGTGAACGCGGGCATCCGGTTTGTGACTGAGATGTGCAAGATGCGCGCCTTTGTCGACTTGTGGGACGAAATCTGCCGCGAGCGGTATGGCGTAGAGGACCCCAAGTTCCGCCGCTTCCGCTACGGGGTGCAGGTGAACTCGCTTGGCCTGACCGAACAGCAGCCGGAAAACAATGTCTACCGCATCCTGATCGAGATGCTGGCGGTGACCCTGTCGAAAAAGGCCCGCGCCCGCGCCGTGCAGCTGCCCGCCTGGAACGAAGCACTTGGCCTGCCCCGCCCCTGGGACCAGCAATGGTCGATGCGGATGCAGCAGATCCTGGCCTACGAAACCGACCTGTTGGAATACGGTGATCTGTTCGATGGCAACCCGGTGGTTGATGCCAAGGTCGAAGCGCTGAAGGAAGGCGCGCGCGCGGAGCTGGCCAATCTGGACTCGATGGGCGGCGCCGTCGCCTCGATCGAATACATGAAGGGGCGCTTGGTCGACTCCAACGCCGAACGGCTGAACCGGATCGAGCGCAACGAAACCGTGGTGGTCGGTGTCAACAAATGGACCGAGGGTGAGCCCTCGCCACTGCAAACCCAGGACGGCGGCATCATGGTGGTCGACCCGGCGGTGGAGCAGGAGCAAATCGAACGCCTGACCGACTGGCGCCGCAACCGTGACGATGACGCGGTGCAAGGCGCGCTGGCAGCCCTGCGCGCCGCCGCACAAAATGGCGACAACATCATGCCGCCCTCGATTGCCGCCGCCAAGGCCGGTGTCACCACCGGCGAATGGGCCGAGGAAATGCGCCGGGTTCATGGTACCTACCGCGGTCCCACTGGCGTTTCGGCATCCGTGTCGAACAAAACCGAAGGGCTGGACGAGTTGCGAGCCGCGGTCGACAGCGTCAGCGACGCTCTTGGCCGCCGGATCAAATTCGTAGTCGGCAAGCCGGGACTGGATGGCCATTCCAACGGTGCCGAGCAGATCGCCTTCCGCGCCCGCGACTGCGGCATGGACATCACCTATGACGGCATCCGCATGACCCCGGCCGAGCTGGTAGCGGCAGCCCAGCAGGATGACGCACATGTTGTTGGTCTGTCGATCCTGTCCGGCAGCCACCTCCCGCTGGTCGAGGATCTGATGCAGCGCATGCACGACACAGGGCTGGGCCACGTGCCGGTGATTGTCGGAGGCATCATTCCCGATGAAGACGCGCAGAAGCTCAAATCCATGGGCGTCGCCCGCGTCTATACGCCCAAGGATTTTGAGCTCAATTCAATTATGAGCGACATTGTCGACCTCGCGAAGCCACCGGAAATTGTAGCGTCTTGATTTTTTCTGTGCAAATACCCGCGAGGAGCAAAGAAAAAGGTAAAACCCGTTCGTTATTCGGTCCATAAAGAATGGCACCCCGGATCTTTCCGGCATGCCAATTAACGTGGAGTATATAATGACCCTCGACCTTTCGAAAATGACAAGAAAAGAACTGCTCCAACTGCAAGGCGACGTCGAAGAAGCCCTGCGCACCGCTGAATTGCGAGAACGGCAGGAAGCCTTGAAAGCAGCAGAAGAAGCCGCCGCGAAATACGGGTTTTCACTGGATGAAATTGCCAATGCGCCGCGCTCGGGCTCCAAAAAGACAAAAGCTGCCCCGAAATACCGCAATCCCAACAATCCCGAAGAGACCTGGACGGGCCGTGGCCGCAAACCGCATTGGGTCCATGACGCGCTGACCGCAGGAATGGATATTTCCGACTTGGAAATCTGAACCGGAGGACACGGACATGACAGTTCACATCGGCGCCGCCAAGGGTGAGATCGCGGAAACCGTGCTGATGCCCGGCGATCCCTATCGCGCGAAATGGGCGGCCGAAACATTCCTGACCGACGCCACGCTGGTCAATGAAGTGCGCGGCATGCTGGGCTACACTGGCACCTGGAACGGCCATCGGGTGACCATTCAGGGCAGTGGCATGGGCATGCCCTCGCTGTCGATCTACGCCAATGAGCTGATCCGCGACTATGGCGCCAAAACGCTGATCCGCATCGGCTCCTGCGGTGGTATGCAGGAACGGGTGAAGCTGCGCGACGTGATCCTTGCGATGACCGCGACCAGCGTGAACAGCCCCTCCAGCAGCATCTTCCGCGAGGTGAACTTCGCCCCCTGCGCCGATTGGGGTCTGCTTCACGCCGCAGCAAAGGCCGCAGGCAGCCGCGATGTGGCGACCCATGTGGGCGGCATCTATTCCTCGGATGTCTTTTATGACGAGCGCCCGGACCTCAACGAGCAAATGGTGCGCCACGGCATTCTCGGCGTGGAGATGGAAGCAGCAGAACTTTATACGCTGGCAGCGCGCTATGACTGCCGCGCGCTGGCGGTGCTGACCGTGTCCGACCACCTGCAAACCGGCGAGGCCCTGCCCTCGGACCAGCGCGAACGCAGTTTTGGCGACATGGTCGAAATCGCGCTTGAGGCCGCGTTCGCCTGACTCCGCAAAACCTGCGCCGTTACAGTATTCAATAGGGCAGAGGCCTCGCCTCTGCCCTGTTTCCATTTTGGCAGTTTTTAGGAAACGCGGACCATTCGGAACAATCTGGCGCCGCCGCGAAAGGTCCTCGCATTTCGGCAGCTGTTCTCAATCCCGCCCATGGCTGCGGTCATAGCCATTTAATGGCGGAGATTGCCAGTTTTCCAGCGCGCCTGCGGCCGGGGCAAACACCTCGACCAGCATTGGGTAACAGGCAGCGGTATCACTGGAATGCTCTGCCGAGCAATCGCCACCGGGACAGGCGCTAAGCGCGCCGAGGAGATCAATCTCAGCAAAAAACTCCAAGTAATCACCCGGGCGCACCGGGCTGGCCTTCATGAAATATTGACCCGTGTCGCGGGTAAATCCGGTGCACATGAAGACATTCAGCACATCATGCACATGCGGTTCTGCCTCATCCAGCGGCAAGCCCAGATGATCCGCCAGCGCGCGGGTCAGGTTGGAATGGCAGCAGTGGTGGTACTGGCTGCCCGCTAGCAGGTTGCCGGTATAGGGGTCGCAGCGGGTGCCGATCACGTCATGCACCGCCCCGCCAAATGCGTCGATACCGTACCAGCCCAACGTGTCCGTGGTGACGGTGGCCATCGGTCGCATCTGCGGAAAACTGCTCCACAACCGCGCGCCGGTGCTGACGTGGCTTCCATGCAGCGCGCGGGTCTTGCCGGAATAGAACCGCTCACTCAGGTTGTCCCGGTTCCACAGGTTCAGATCCCCCACCTGCGGCCCTTCGACAGAGGTGATACGGAAAAAATGTCCGGCGGGCACTTCGAAACAGGCCGCGTCTCGGGGGCGCACCACCACTTGAGCAGTTTTCACCGCCCCCTGCCGCGCGTCTTGGTACAGGCGCAGATCAGGTGCTGGCAGGGTCTCATTCGGATAGCAGATCACCGGCTTGACGGCGCGGCGTTGCTCGGCATCCTCCGGGGCGACTGCGGGGCCTGTGACGGTGGTGGTCTGTGACATTGGGGCAAACCTCTTTATCGTTTGCCCCATCAAGACCGCATGTTCCCCTCGGTGCAAGCCCAGCCGCGGGTGCTCGCGCGGCAGCTTGCGCACCGATCGTCAGATCACCACGACATCCAGCGGCGGAAAACCGTTGAACCCAACAGACGCGTAGGTGGAGGTATAGGCACCACAGCTGTGGATCACCACCCGGTCACCCGCCTTCAGCCCGAGCGGCAGCTGATAGGGGATGCGCTCATACAGCACATCGGCACTGTCGCAGGACGGGCCGGCCAGGATGCAGGGACCGGTGGGTTCATGATCACGGTCGGTGGTGATGCGATAGCGGATCGCCTCGCCCATTGTTTCCGCCAGGCCAGAGAACATACCGATGTCAAGATACGCCCAGCGGTGCAGATCATCCGCGTCCTTGCGCGACACCAGCAGCACTTCGGCAGCAATGGCACCGGCTTCAGCCACCAGTCCACGCCCCGGCTCTGCCATGATCTGTGGCACCTCGCCGAAACGCTCGGCCACCAGCGCCATCACCGCGCGGGCATATTCCTCGGTCGGCAGCATCTCTGCACCGTAAGAGGCCGGGAAGCCGCCGCCGATGTTCAGCAGGTGCAGGTCGTGCCCCGCGGCGCGCGCCTGATGCCAGACCTGAGCCACCTGATCCAGCGTGCCCGCCCACATCGCCGGCGCACGGGTCTGCGAGCCGACATGGAAAGACAGCCCCGCCACCACCAGCCCGCAACCGCGCGCCTGATCCATCAGCTTCAGCGCCATATCCGCCGAGCAGCCGAACTTACGGCTCAGCGGCCAATCCGCCTCCGGGTTGTCCACCAACAGCCGCAGATACACGCGGGCTCCGGGCGCGTGGTCCCGCAGCTTCTCCAGCTCCTCCGCCGAGTCGGCGGCGAAGTGGGTGATGCCCAGGCCATGGGCATAGGCGATATCGCTGGGGCGCTTGATGGTATTGCCAAAGCTGATCTGCGCTGGTCGCGCCCCGGCGGCCAGGCACATCTCGATTTCGGCCCGGCTGGCGGCGTCGAAATTTGCGCCTTCAGCCACCAGCCGCCGCAGCAGGCCGGGTGCGGGGTTGGCTTTCACCGCATAATGGATGCGTGCGCGGCCCAAACCGCGGGCCAGCGCGTGGTACTTGGCGGCAACCGCCTCGGCGTCTACCACCAGTGTCGGGCGGTCAAAGCGGGTGCGGGCAATGTGGCTCAGGGTGCGGGATACGGATTCACAAGTGCGGGCAGACAGCCCGGCTACGTTTGCGTTCATGGTCATCTCCAATAGACCCGGCCGAATACGGCCGCTCAGTGCTGTCAGAGACGTTACCGTCGCTACGTAACCTTAGGGGCGTGACCCCTTTCGCCAGAGGCGCGTGCGTTGGCGTCTTGGCGGCCCATATCGGGCAAGCGGATGAGTCGTTCAAGTACTTTTTGCATCAAGCCTTGCGGTTTTCCGCATCCGACAGGCTCCCGCCTGCGCCACGGTCCTTTGGCAAGGACCGCTTGCAGTTGGGCCCGGCACCGCGCCAAGG
>NZ_JBVYHB010000021.1:0-66025 GCF_056033425.1 Leisingera sp. SA32
ACATCCTGACCCGCGGACCAACCGAGGTCAGACGAATGCCAAACGGTCATGTGATTTCCTTTCACTGGCGATCAGCCGCGGAGTGGCGCGACCAACACTCTTAACATTGCGAAACAGCACTCACCGGAGCCAGGTGCGTAAGACAGATCCGCAACATCAGGACAGATCCCGGGTGCCGCAGGTGTCTCAAGCCTCTCACCGCCGGAAAGCGGATTTACTGCTGAGTTTGCGGCGACCTAATGCGCAAAAGGGTTAACAGGAAGGAGGGAGCGGCTTGATGTCAACAAGCCGGCTTTTTTTGGCCGATTTCGGGTTCGTCATTCGCAACGAACCGCGCAACGGCGGAAAATCACCGACCCGGGCAGACCAATGCATCGACAACCGGGCCAGAACCAACCAGAATGGCAGGTTTTCAAATCTAGCGGCGGTGTCGCGGGGGCTGGCGGCACCGCCCCGCAAGGCGCCACAACGGCCTGCCTCGCGCCCCAGGAACGGCCCGACCGCATATGGAAAATCTGATGCGGTCTGGCGCGCGCGTTCAATGAGGCGGCTTCTCTCGCGACCGCCCTGATGGTGGCCAGATTGGCTCCGACTTGGAATCCATCGCGTTTGCCACATACTTATGGATTGATGGGACTTTACAGCACTCTCGACGGTGTAATGGAGCGCTCTGGGTGGCCAGGCGCGGTTTGGGTTAAGGGGTTTTGATTTTATGTACGCAAGACGCTCGAAGTTTGGGGACCACCCCCGGCCCAGGGAAAATTCTCCAGAATATGAACCTTATGGCCTGCCAGAGGAAAACCGGGCCGACCAGACCCTGGACACACGCGAGATGGCGCTTGCGCTATGGCGCGGAAAACTGCTGCTGGCGGTCTTCGCCATTGCCGGATTTCTGCTCGGGTTTGCGCATGTCAGCCGCCAGGATCCCGTGTACCGCGCGGTGAGCAGCATCCTCTATGAACCCGAGCGCATGCAGATCGTCGATATTTCAGAGGTGCTCGTTCAGCCGGAGACCGGTGCCGGTATCGGCAACCAAGTGGAAATACTCCACTCCACCTCTTTGCTGGGCAATATTGTCAGCGTGCTTGGTGCGGACACCATCCTGCAAGACAGCCAGGACACCGAGGCGGCCTCAGGTTCTGGCGACAGCTGGCGCAATGATACCGCGGCATGGCTGCTGAACACACTGCCAGAACCCGTTTCCCAGGAGTTGAAACGCTTCGGTTTTTCCGAGCCACCGACCGCCGCGGGAGCCGAGACCGATGAGCCGCCGACAGAGGGCGGGCAAATGGCGGCCAAACGGGATGCAATCGGCCATCTGCGGGATAACCTGCAGATCGAGGTCGTGAGCGGGTCCGGGGTGATTGAGCTGTTTTACAACTCGTCAGATCCCGTCAAAGCCGCTCTGATCGCCAATACGATCAGCGAGCAATACATCGCTTTTCAGAAAGAATCCAAAAACAGGGACGTCCTTGCGGCCATCGATTTGGTCAACAATCGCATCGAAGAACTCAGACAGAGGGTCGTGGACTCCGAAAGAAACTTGGAAACCACACGCCTGGACCTGGCACGGCGCCGCGCGCAGAGTGCTGATATGACCAGCATTCAGCTGGCCGCGAACAATCAGGAGCTGTCAACAATCCGGTTGCGCCTGTCAGAATCCCGCGCCCGTTTCAAACGGGCCGCAGCAGCGCTGGCGGAAGGCACGGATCTCTGGAGTGTAACGGAATTTCGCGAATCCGAACTGATCACCGATTTTCGCAGACGGGAGGTCGAAATCCGGGAAACGATTGCGCAGGAACGCGCCATAAGCGGCAGTATCGTCACACCGTCCAGCGTGCGCAGCGCCGCTCTGCTTGAGCAGACGCAACAGAGCATCCGAGAGGAAGCGGCCTATATTGTCGCCGCGCTTGAGTTCGAAGTCGCCTCGCTGGAACAGCGGGAGCAGCAGCTGGAGGTCATGGTCCGGGAACTGGAAATCACGTCGATCGAGCGGACCGCCGACGAACTCTTCATCTCCCGCCTTGACCGCGAGGTTCTTGCCAACCAGACATTGTTGCAAACCTTCGTCGTGCGGCAAAAGGAGATAACGGAACAGGCCAACCTGCAATCGGCCGATGCCCGTATCCTGTCCCGGGCCGAACCGCCCTCCCACCCGGACAGGGAGGCCAGCAACCGCGTCCTGCTGGCCTCCAGCGCAGGCGCTCTGTTCCTTTGCGCGATTTTCCTGCTTTTGCGGGAGCGGATGAACAATTCAGTCCGCGATCCGCGTGACCTGGCCGAAATCACACCGCTCCCCGTGCTGACCTCGCTACCGCTGACCGGGAAGCGCAAAAGCCTGCAGAAACGCGCGCGGGAATTCGTGACGCGCCCGAAGTGCCTGCTTGCTGAAAGCATCCGAAATCTGCGGACGAGTCTGCTTTACAGCGATCCCGACAACCAGCCGCAAGTCGTCATGTTGACGTCCTCCGTGCCTGGGGAAAGCAAAAGCGTCACCTCATTTCTGACTGCATTGGCCAGCCAGCACACGGAACATGATACCATTCTCGTCAGCTGCGATCTGCGAGATGCGTCCAATGCCCGCATCTATTCGAATTTTCCACGCCTGGTCCCGTCCAAGGCAAACTCCGGGATGATCGGTTACCTGCGAAACGATTGCAGCCTGGAAGACGCGCTGGCCCTGCACCCGGAGTCCGGGCTGCATATTCTTGCCGCGGGAAAGAAAGAACGCTTTCATCAAAGCCCGGCAGATATTCTGTCTTCCCCCCGCTTTGCCGAGATGATCGAGACCCTGCGCGAAAGGTACAGGCTGGTCATCCTTGATGCCCCGCCAGTGCTGGTGGCGGCGGATGCCCGGCTGCTGGCCCGGATGGCCGATAGCATTGTCTACATGGTGCATTGGAACCGAACCTCCAAGAATGCCGTGCGCGAAGGGCTGCGCGAGCTTCGCTCTGTGAACGCCCCTGTCGCCGGCTGCGTGCTAAGCTTGGTGGCGCAATCCAAAGCCCGGAGATACGCGGACAATGAGTTCATCTACAAACAGCATTATGCTGGCTATTATCGCTGACGCGCCGGGCCACCTGCCGTGATGAAAGTCTGCCACATCGTGGACAATGCCCGCCCTGGCGTCGGCGTGACCCAGGTCGTTTATGATCTCATGACCGCGGACGTCGCGGAATGCCGCGGTATTTTCACGGGCCAAAGTGAGCTGGACCCGCGATTTGCCGGTCTGGTCCGCCAAGGTGCGGTGGAATTGGCCGCATCGCCGCTGGAGCTGGTCCGCGCCCTGTCGCGGCTGCGGCGCGAGGGGGTCAGGCTGCTGCATGTTCACAGCCGCAAGTCAGCCTGGATCTTTGCGCTGGCCCGGCTTTTCGGGTTCCGGATTGTGCGCACGCAACATTTCGGAACACTTGCGGACGGCAGGCAGAAATGGCCGCAGCCCTTGGCCCACCTGCGCAACATCCTGACAGGGCAGAGCTGGTGGATTGATCGATGGGCTGCCGTGAGCCGGACCTCGAAATCCTATATTCAAGCCAGGTGGGGGATTCCGGACACGCGGATTTCAATCATCTTCAACGGTATAGACGTAGGCAAATTCACGCCGTGCCGGGCCGGCCACCGACCCACCCTGCGCCAACAGCTGGGCTGGGAGGCAGGCTGGATCGTGCTGATCTCTGTCGGCTCCCTGGTGGCGCGCAAACGTCATGATAGCACCATCAGAGCCTTTGCCGACATCCCGAACCGGCCCGACACTGCCCGGCTGGTCATTCTCGGCGAGGGCGACGAGCGGGCAGGGCTTGAACGGCTGGTGGCCTCCTGCGGGCTGGACGGAAAGGTCCTCCTGCCCGGCAGACGGGACGATGTGGCCGATTGGGTGGCCGGTGCCGACATCTTCGTACATGCGGCCCTGGATGAAGCTTTTGGCCTTGTCGTGGCCGAGGCAATGGCCTGCGGCATACCGGTCATTGCGGCAGGCGCCATGGGACCTGCCGAAATCGTGGAAGACGGGGAAAGCGGCCTGTTGGTCCCGGATGGCAGTGTTGCAGGGCTGTCCAGGGCCATGGCGCGCCTGATCGCGGACGGCGCTTTGCGGGCGCAGATGGGGCAGGTTGCCCGGAGCCATGCGGTGCAACGCTTTTCCCTCTCGGCCATGTCCCAAAACTATGCTGCGCTCTACAAAAGCGTACTCGCCATCCCGGTTGGTACAAATGGCTGACAGGCGGCAAGCAGATGTGCAGCAGGGGGCGCGGACCATACTGACACCGCACCGCAGCCAGCCCGGTCCCGCGCTGCGCATTCTCATGGTGCTGCTGGGACAGGAGGACAAGGCCAGTTCGCGGGTCAGGGGCTACTGGATCGCCGACGCACTGAAAGCGCGGGGCCATTCGGTCCGGATCCGGCATGCCGGGCGGCGGATGCAGTATCTGTCTCTGCTGGCCGCGGCCGGCAATGCGGACGCCATTGTGTTCCAGAAGAAGTACGGACGCTACGACTTGCTGGCCGCCCGTCTGCTGCGGCGACTGGGCAAGAAAGTGTTCTTTGACATCGACGATGCGCCCAGCCGCACGCAGGCATCGGCCACAATGCAGCGGGCAGACAGAATGATGGCCCTGTCCAGCGGCGTACTGGCGGGCAGCCAAGCGCTGGCCCGGATCGCGCGGCTGCACCAAAGGGCCGTTCACCTGTTTCCCTCCGGGGTCCAGCTGACGAACTACCGCGTCAAAACCCACCAACCCCAACAGAAAATCTGTCTTGGCTGGATCGGCAACGGCGCGCATTACGCGGATGACCTGATCCGAATACTGCGGCAGCCCTTGCAGCGTGTCGGCGCCCGGCGCCCCGTCATCTTCCGCATCGTGGGCGCCTGCGGGGTGCAGAAACTGTATGAGGCCTTTGCGGACATTGATGGCGTGACACTCGACTTCATCGACCAGATCCAATGGTCCGACCCCGGTGCCGTGGCAGATGCAATTGCCCCCTTCGACATTGGCCTCTACCCGCTTTCGCAGGACCCCTTCAACGAATACAAATGTTCCTTCAAGGCGCTGGAGTACATGGCCAGCGGCCTGCCGGTTGTGGCCAGCCGGGTGGGCGCCAACACTGAGACCGTCATCGATGCAGAGACCGGTTTCCTGTGCCAGTCCACGGAAGACTGGGTAAGGGCCATCAATACCCTGACCGACGACGCGGAGCTGAGGGCCAGTTTCGGGGCAAACGGGCGGGCGAGGGTCGAACAGCTTTACGATGTCGCCCGGCTGGCTGCCCGGCTCGAGGGTATTCTGCAGACCTGAGCCATGGACTGGCAGTGGGAGATGTCAGCGACCGGGGGCAGCACGCAGGGTCCAGGGCTGCAGATCGTGCCCTGTAAGCGCCTGCAACTTTGCGATATCGGCAGCATAGTAGCGGCGTAGCGCATGCCAGGTGTCAGGGGCGACTTTCGGGCTGTCCAGCACTTTGCTGTAGATCTGTGCCCGCAGCTTCTCCCGCAGGATCCGCGGGACGAAACGCCGGATCCGGGCCTTGGGCAGGTTCAGAAGCCGCATGAGCATCGCGCTGCGCGGCACGCCTCCCCGCTGGGTATGCACAATGGCCGGGCTGAAGTCCGGATCCACCTCCAGGAAGCGATAGATCTGCCGTGCAACCTCCGCCGGTCTGGACTTGAGGTCATCGAAATTGATGAAGTGGATACGCTCCAGACCGAACACATCGATCCAGCTTTGCAGCAGATCGGCCTGCAACCCTTTGCCGAGGCGCGACCGCTCCGAAACGTCAACAAACCCCTGTTCAGGATCCAGCCGCGCATCCTGAGTGATGAAATCCTCGAAACTGCCGCTGAAATACCCGCTGCGCATACGGAAAAGATACTCGGAAAACATCCTTTCCGCCGGATCCCGGACCGAGATCAGGATACGGGCGTCGGGGGAATGGCGTCTGATCAGACCGGGAACCTCGGGATGATAAATGTAATGTGACGCTTCCCCCGCCCATTTGACCGCTCCGGCCCCGGCAAAGAGCCCTTCATAGGGACTACGCGTCAGAAAGCGGCCGTTTACCCTGCCTTCAAGCGGCTCCCCCTTCTGCCGCAATGTCTCGGCATACCAGAACATCGGCTCCTTGATCTCTGCCATGAAGATTTCGGGATGCTGCGACAGCAGAAGATAGATCGTTGTCGATCCGCATCGCATGCCACCGATAAAAAACAGGTTCGGCATTGCCATTGTCTTGCCTCTTTTCCCACCGGCTGAAATTCAGGGGCCTGCAAGAAAAATGAACTTGCGCGCATCCAGCCACCAAAACTTGAATATGTTCCGGTTTCGCGACCCGGCAAGCGGATCGCTGAAGGAGACGTCCCCAGGCCCCGGAAGGGGGGGGCAGGGCAGGGCTGTCTTACCGCAGCGCCCTGAATTCCCGCCCAATCGAGACGAAGACGGCATGAGAATGCGCCCTCGGCTCTGCAAGCTCTTCACGCATGCGGTAGCGATATCCGGTGTTCAACGACCAGTCTTCCGTCAACGCATATTTGTACTCAGCCGTGAAACTGGCCCTGTCGGTACGGCCAGCGGTCTCATCGGTGATGGTATAGCCAGCCTTGAGGCCAACGCTGGAGAGGCCGTTGATTTCATGCGTGTAGTCGACCAGAAATGCGGTTCTCAGCACATTTCCGTCCTCCTCGTCAAAATCAACCCAGCGCCGCAGCTGCGCATTGAGGCCGCTGCGGGGCAGGTCTTGGCTCCAACCAAACGAGCCGATGATCTTCGATTGGCCGATGTCAGAATCCGCCGCCCCCAACGTGGCTGACAGCGCACCATTCGGCAGCTCAAGGCGGCGGCCGACGCTGATTGTGCGGATAGTGCCATCGTCGGTGACATACTGCTCCGCTTTTGCGGTCACAGTGCCGTTGGGCATATCCCGTTCAAGGCGCAGCAAGCCTTCCACCCCACTGCTTTTTGTTGTGGCTCCGAATTCCCTGGTATCGATCGAGGCATATCCGAGATTGGCGTCAAAGCGCAGAACCGGGGTCACTTCAATACTCACCCCGGCATAACTGCGCGAGGTATCGCGACGGGTCTGTTCGGCATCTTCGGCTTCATACAGCCGGTACCCCAGCCCCAGCCTGGCGACGGCCACCGGTGAGAGGCGAAAGCGCAGTTCGGACGCCGCTTCGCTGAGATCATTGTCAAAAAGATCCGGGTCCGTGGTGCCGGAATACCGGAAAGCCAGGTAATCTGCGCTAAACGACGCGCCGACAGGCGCCTCGCGGCCAAGCTCCAGCGCAACCCCCGCGGCATAGCGCTCACGGTTGCCCCTGCCGCTGAGATCGTCGAGATCCGGCGGCAGGTCAATCTCGCCATCGTCATCCATGATATCGTCAAGCGGCTCCAGGAACTCGATGTTTGACTGCAGATAGCCGATATTGGCCTCAAACCCCGCGTTAGCGCCCTGGCGGGCATAGCTCAGATCGAGGCTCTGGTCATCCAGCCCAGATTCCGCTCCAGGTCCGTTCACCCCCCGCAGCACGCCCGACGCGAGCAGGCCGAAGCGGTCCAACCGGGTTTCCCGGGTCAACCCGAAGGACAGCTCGGTCGAGGTGAAGGTCGTACTGCCAAGACTAACTGGATCAAGATCAAGATTGTCGGTGGTCTCCAGCCCCTGACTGAAGCCAAACACCATTTCCGTACCGCCGTCCTGGGCCGCAACAGGCAGCAGCCAGCAGAGGTAAATTGCACTTGCCAGAATGCTGCGATTGACCAAATGAAGTTCCACTAGCGCCTCAACCTTGCTCTTGTCCTTAGTTCGCTGTCTCGGCAGCGCCTGTCTGTTCAACCGCCATACGTACATGCGGTGTCTGCACCTGCCCAGCCGATCCTGTGACGTGTGTACCGTTTTGCCGACGGCAGGCCCCGGAAAATCTTCGCCCGAACAGGATTAGTTTTACGCCGTATTGGGATTGCAACATGCGGCGTCCTCAGGCCCCGCAACGCCGCTGTGCGGCTCTCCCTCGCGCCTCAGCCGGGCCTAGCTCCGGTTGTAGACGTCCTCATAGCGGACGATGTCATCTTCGCCCAAATAGGCGCCCGTCTGCACCTCGATCAGATACATCGGCACTTTTCCGGTGTTTTCCATCCGGTGGATTTCCCCCAGGGGAACATAGACCGACTGGTTCTCCGACAGCAGCTTGACAGTATCGCCCACAGTCACCTGGGCGGTGCCGGCAACGACAATCCAATGCTCCGAGCGGTGGACATGGCTTTGCAGGCTCAGGATGCCGCCCGGCTTGACCATGATCCGCTTCACCTGGAACCGGTCACCAAGGCACAGGGTCTCGTACCATCCCCAGGGCCGGTAGAACCGAGGATAATCCGCTGCCTGCGGCACCCCGTTCTGTTTCAGGACCGCAACGGCTTTCTTGATGTCCTGGGTATGGTCCAGATCGGCAACCAGAACCGCATCGCGCATGGCAACTGCAGCAATGTTCTTCAAGCCAAGCCCAACCAGCTGGATCCCGTCTTCTTCGCTCCGCAACAGGGAGTTCTCACAGTTGATCGCCGTCACCGGGCCCATTTCCGTCAGGCGCTCCTGCCCGTTTGCTGACAGGGCGTGCAGGGAATTCCAGCTGCCGAGATCGGACCAGTCAGATTCCAGCGGCACAGCCACGATGTTTTCGGCCTTGCCCATGATCGCGTCGTCAATCGAAATCGCCTCGAGATCCTCGTAAGGCCTGGCGCCAAGCCGGAAGAATCCCAGATCCTCTTCCCCCTGCGCAATCGCCGCATCGCAAAGCGCCAGCATATGCGGCGCATACGCTTTGTACGCCTCAAGAATATCGCAGACCCGGAACAGGAACATGCCGGCATTCCACAGCACGTTGCCTTCTTCCAGCAAGGCTGCGGCCTGCGGCCTGTCCGGCTTTTCCAGGAAACCGGCCAGCGGCACAGCCTGCCCGGCCACGGCCGACTCCGCCAGCTTGAGGTAACCGAAACCTGTCTCGGGGCGTTCCGGCACAACGCCGAATGTGACCAGCACGCCGTCCTGCGCCGCCTTTGCAGCCACCGCCACAGAGGCCAGAAACCCCTCGGTGTCGCGGATCATGTGATCCGAGGGCGCAATCAGCATCAGCGCCTCGGGCTGGGTCTTGAGGGTCAGCGCCGCCGTCAGCACCGCTGGCGCCGTGTTGCGCATGGTCGGCTCCAGAATGATGCGCCCATCCAGAAGCCCCAAAGCTGCCGCCTGTTCTTCCACGAGAAAGCGGAAATCTTCGTTGGTGACGAGGATCGGGGCATCAAAATCCGGCCCGCTCAGGCGGGAGAGCACAGTTTGGAAAAGGCTTTGTTCTCCGGCAAATGCAGCGAACTGCTTGGGAAACGCCCGCCGCGAACTTGGCCAAAGCCGTGTCCCCGAACCGCCGCACAGAATAATAGGATAAATCATTGAACACTCTCCAACCACGGTCTTAATCTATCCTGAAACCATCCATGATCAATCTTTGCCCCGCAAGACCTATGAACCGTGCCGACTTGCCCCTGTACAGGTGGGCGGCTATCACGAGTTTAACGGCTCAGGATCCGATGTGCGGCCCAGCACAGGGGCCCGCTGCATCCAGAGGGTCAAGGGAGAGGTGGTGATCGTGTGGTCGTCCTGGTTCCAGAAATTCGGCGAGTGGACCGGGCAGGGTGTGTCCTTCTCTGATCCCGCGCCGGACACGCCGCTTTGCGTGATCGGGGATGTGCATGGTTGCCTGCCGCTGCTGGAGCGCATGTTGCAAAAGGCACCAGGGGATCACCGGATCATTCTCGCCGGGGATTATATTGATCGCGGCGAGCAGAGCGCCGACGTGCTGCGGTATCTGAGCGCGCGTCCGGATCTGACCTGTCTAATGGGCAACCACGAGGACATGCTGCTGCGCTTTTTGCGGGCTCCCGGTCGCGAAGGCGGGCGCTGGATCCGCAATGGCGGGCTGCAGACCCTGGCCTCTTTCGGCATCCGCGGTGCCCGGGGCCAGATGACCGGAGAGGAGCTGCGCGACTGCCGCGACCGGCTGCAGGATGCGATGGGCGCGGCGCTGATCGCCTGGCTAGCGCAGCTGGAGACCTCGGTGTTGTCGGGAAATGTTCTGGCCGCCCACGCCGGAGCGGATCCGCGCGTTGCCCCGGATGCGCAATCGGAGGAGACGCTGATGTGGGGGCACCCGGAGTTCTGCCGCACCGCACGGCGGGACGGCCTCTGGGTGGTGCATGGCCACACCATCGTCAGCGAGGCCATTGCGCAGCAGGGCCGCATAGCGGTGGATACGGGGGCCTATGCCACCGGGATCCTGTCTGCTGTCTGCCTGGATGGCAGCGCCCCACGGTTCCTCTGCGCGAGGTAGCATGGCCCTGCACAGATCATGAGGGCGTAACGCGGCCTCAGAAAGCCGACCCTGCTTGCGATTGCTACCAGGTTTCGGCTGGCTTGCATTAGACAGCGCCCGATTGGTCCCTTGGGTCTTTGCCCAGGACGGCAGATATGACCGGGGCACCGCGTTGTACGACTGCGGCACAACCACCAGCGAAGCGTTCCCAAGACTGCAAGGAGCGTGGAAAGCGCAACAATACAACATAATACAGATTACAGGTGATGCGAGTGTACGCGGGCACATTCCAGAGTGGGGTGCGACAATTCTCCTGTCTCGCTGAAAACCCAAGGGCTGCCCCCGGCTTCCGCCCCGCAACCTTTTGCTCAGAACAGAAAGTCATCCGCGTCCAGCTGGACCGGCTGCAGATCCTCCAGAAAGATCCAGCCCTTGCCGGTGCCCAGCAGCGTGCCGCCATCCTGGCGACTGAAAGAGAGGTCCTGCTGCCCCTCCGCGCCAGTGCCGCGCAGGTCCAGCAGGTCACGTCCGGGCGTGAAATCCGCAACCGTGTCGCGGCCATGGCGCTTGCCGAAGACAAACATATCATCGCCGCCACCGCCCTTCAGCCAGTCCGCCCCCTGGCCGCCATCCAGCCGGTCCACGCCGCCATGGCCCTGCAAGCTGTCCCGTCCGCCGCCGCCCTTCAGCACGTCGCGGCCCGTTCCAGCCTTCAGCAGATCGCGGCCGCCGCTGCCCTCTAGCCGATCCCCGCCGCCGCCGCCCTTCAGCGTGTCACGCCCGCCGCCGCCCTGCAAACTGTCCCGGCCCGCGCCGCCGGTCAGGTGGTCGCGCCCGGCCAGCCCCCAGATGCCGTCGCGCCCCGCGGTGCCCGCAATCCGGTCGCCCCCGGCGCCGCCCTGAAAACTGCCGCCCTCCAGGGTCTCGCCCGCCGCCTGCCGTTGCGGGAAGTCAAACCGCAGGTCCTGACCGAAGACATCCTCCAGCTCCAGCCGCCCGCCGCCGGCCTGAACCACCGCGATCCGGGTGTCGCCCATCTCCAGGTCGATGCCATAGCTGCGGCCGCGGCTCTCCAGCTGGGCGGGGCTGTAGAGCCCCTCGAACAGCGACAGGTCCAGCCGGTCCGCGCCGGGGGTGAAATCGCGCAGCGTCACCCCCTCGGCGGCCGGATCAATGACAAAGACATCCGCCCCCGCGCCGCCCGCCAGCGTGCCGCCACCCGCTCCCGCCACCAGCACGTCATCGCCGGCATGGCCATACAGATCCACCCGCGCCGCGCCGCCTTCCAGCACGTCATTGCCGCGGCCGCCCTCCAGCCGGTCCTGGCCCGCGGCCGCCTGGCGCAGCACCCCCAGATCGTTCAGCGCCAGGGTGAACTGGCTGATGCCGCCGGTGGCGGTGGAACTGGCAAAGATCTGCAACTGATCCCCCAGCACCACCGCCTCCAGCGCGGTCACGTTCTGCAGCCCCAGCCCCGGCTGATGCGCCAGGCTCTGCAAATGGATCAGCGCGCCGCCCGGCGTCAGGGTGAACAGGCTGAGCCCGCCGTCATTGCCCGCCGCCAGCACCAGAAGGTGGTCCTGCACCTGCACCACCTCCAGCGCCGAGAGGCCGCCGAAACGGGTCATCGCGCTGTCCTGCAACTGCGCCTCCAGCATCAGGCTGCCATCGGCGCCCACCCGGAACAGGCACAGGCTGCCGCTGCCCGCCGCCCCCAGCAAGGCCCAGGCGCTGTCGCCGGCGTCAAAGCCCTCCAGCACGCTGACACCGCCCACCGACAGGCCCTGATCAGTGCCCAGGGTGCCGGCTGCGCGCAGCCCGCCGCCCGTCGCATCCACCGCAAACCCGTGCAGCCCCTGCCCGTCTGCCGCCAGCAGCACCGCGCCGCCCCCCGGCAGCGGCACGCAGGTCAGCAGCGCCGCGGGCTCCAGCGTATAGGCGCTGTCCCCCCCCCGGATCGCCACCGCCCCGCCAAGGCTGCCGTCCGCTTCCAGCCGCCAGCCCTGCAACTGGCCGCTGCCCGCCGCCACCGCATAGACAGCCGAGCGCCCCTCCGCCAGCGCCTGCAGCGCCACCGCGCCCAAGCCCTCGCCCGCATCCCCGGCCGCCAGTTGCACGCGCTGCTGGCGGCCGGGGGCGCCGTCGTCACCCAGCTGGTAGAAGGTCAGCTCGGGGCGCGCCGTCTGCGCCTGCACCAGCCGCAGCGTGCCCTCCGCCTCGGCCAGCTGGAAGGCACCGGTGCGCAGGGTGGCCTGACCGTGCAGCTGCTGCCCCGCCAGATCCGGCAAGCTGCCATCCGCCGCCAGCTGCCAACGGCTGAGCCCCCCGTTCAACCCGTTCACCCCGAACAGCACTGCCGCGCCGTCCTGCACCGCGATCTCCAGATCGCGCAGGTCGGGACCAAAAATCATGTCCTGGTCCCCGAAACGCCCGGCAAAAGCCAGCCCTGCCACCAATGTCATCTTCCGCGCTCCCCATGCCGCCACCGCAGGCAGACTGGCCGCACGCCCAGGCAGAAGGCGGGAAGCAAACCGGGCAAAATCAGGGAGATTGTTTACAGCTTGACGACAATTGCGCGAACAGGGCGCAAACAACCGCGAACAAGGCAGGAACGCGACGGCGGCCCCCGCGGTCGGCTCCGGGGTGTTGCGCGGCCGGCGTACGCGGCCTTAGCGGCGTCTTGACCCCGGCGTGGCAGGCTGACGCGCAATCCCGATCCCAGCCACAGGAGCCCCCGATGAGCGACCAGACCCCCGCCCAGGCCTCAGCCGTTCTTGCCCTGCCCTACCTGATGCCGTCGCAGGCGCAAAAACATGTGACCCACAACGAGGCGCTGCAGATTCTGGATGCGCTGGTGCAGCTCCGGGTGCAGGCGATTGAGGCCGAGACCCCGCCCGCCAGCCCCGCCCCAGGCGAAGCCTATGCGCTGGGGTCCGCCCCCACCGCGGCCTGGGCGGGCCAGGCGCAGCGGATCGCCGTCTGGCAGGGCGAAGGCTGGCTGTTCCTGGCGCCGCGCCCCGGCTGGCGCGCCTGGGATCTGGGCGCGGGCGAGCTGCGGGTCTGGGACGGCAGCGCTTGGCTGCTGCCGCCCGCGCAGACCCAGAACCTCGGCCCGGTCGGCATCGGCACCAGCGCCGATGCCGCCAACCCGCTGTCGGTCGCCGGCCCGGCGACGCTGCTCAATCATGCGGGTGCGGGCCATCAGCTCAAGCTGAACAAGGCCGCGGCTGCCGACACCGCCGCGCTTCTGTTCCAGACCGGCTGGAGCGGCCGCGCCGAGATCGGGCTGGCGGGCAATGACGATGTCTCGGTGAAACTGTCGGCCGACGGCAGCAGCTGGACCACCGCGCTGGCGTTGCAGGCCAGCGGCCGCGCCGGCCTCGGCACCGCCAGCCCCGCCGCGCATCTGGAGATCCTGGGCGGCAGCGACGACTACCTGCTGGCGGGCGATGGCAGCCCCGATTTCCGGCTCGGCGCCGACGGCAACGGCAGCTGCTCCGGCGCCTGGAGCGGCGGTGGCGCCGATTACGCGGAATGGTTCGAATGGGCCGACGGCAATCCGGCAGGCGAAGACCGCCGCGGCCTGTCGGTGGTGCTGGAAGGCGCAAAAATCCGCCCTGCCCGCCCCGGTGAGACCCCCATGGGGGTGATCAGCGGCAACCCGGCGGTGGTGGGTGATGGCGACATCGACGGCTGGAAGCATCGCTGGCTGCGCGACGACTACGGCAGCCTGCTGCGCGATGCCGACGGCCAGCCGCGGCCCAACCCCGCCCATGATCCGTCACAGGCTTACGTGCCGCGGAAGGAACGCCCGGAATGGACGCTGGTGGGGCTGCTGGGCAAGCTGCGCCTGCGCCGCGGCCAGCCGACAGCGCCGGGCTGGATCCGCATGCAGCAGGTCTCGCCGCAAGTGGAGGAATGGTTGCTGCGCTGAGACGCCCGCGGCCTTAGCCCTTGGCCCCCTGGCCGCGAGCATAGACATCCTCGTAGCGGATGATGTCATCCTCGCCCAGGTAGCTGCCGGTCTGCACCTCGATCAGCACCATCGGCACCTTGCCCGGGTTCTCCATGCGGTGCACCGCGCCCAGCGGGATGTAGACGGACTGGTTCTCGGTCACCAGCTGCACCTTGTCATCCACCGTGACCTTGGCGGTGCCCTCGACCACGATCCAATGCTCCGAGCGGTGGTGGTGGCTTTGCAGGCTCAGCGCCGCACCGGGATGCACATGGATGCGCTTCACCTGGAAGCGATCGCCCACCGCCAGGCTTTCGAACCAGCCCCAGGGGCGGTGGTCCTTGGGAAGCTCGGTGGCCTGGCGCGCGCCCTTGGCCTTCAGCGCCGCCACCGCCTGCTTCACATCCTGGGCGCGGGAGGCGTCCGCCACCAGCACCGCATCCGGCATCGCCACGGCGATGATGTTATCCAGCCCGATGCCAACCACCTCGAGGTTTTCATCCTCCGAGCGCAGCAGGCTGTCGGCGCAGTCGATCGCGGTCGCGTTGCCGCTGGTGGCGACGCCATCGCCGTCCCGCTCCGTTTCGCGCCAGACCGCGTCCCAGCCGCCCAGATCCGACCAGCCACCGGCAAAGGGCACCACGGAGAGGTTTTCCGCCTTCTCCATCACCGCATAGTCGATGGAAATGTCCGCGGCACCCTCCCAGGCCTGCGGATCCAGCCGCAGGAAGCCGAGATCCGGTTGCCCCTGCGCCACCGCCTGGCCGACCGGCGCCATCAGCTCCGGCGCGTGCTGCCGGAAGGCCGCCAGAATGGCCTTGACCGAGAACAGGAAGATGCCTGCGTTCCACAGGTACTGGCCCGACTCCAGCATCGCCTCGGCGCTGGCCTGGTCGGGTTTTTCGACAAAGCGTCTGAGCCCGATGGGCCGGGGCGCGAAATCGCCGGGGTCCTCTGACAGCTCAAGATAGCCATAGCCGGTTTCCGGCCGGTCCGGCCTGATGCCGAAGGTGACCAGCTGCCCCGCACGTGCCGCCGCTTCGCCCGTCGCCACCGCGGCGCGAAAGGCCGCGGCGTCGGGCACCACGTGATCCGAGGGTGCCACCAGCATCAACCCTTCCGGGTCGGTCTGCTCCAGCCACAGCGCCGCCGCCAGCACCGCGGGCGCAGTGTTGCGCCCCTCGGGCTCAATCAGCACCGCGCCGGGATCCAGCCCCACACCGGCCAGCTGCTCGGTGACGATGAAGCGGAAATCGGAGTTCGTCAGCACCATAGGGTTGGCAAACCCCTCCCCCGACAGCCGCCGGGCCGACGCCTGAAACAGCGTCTCCTCACCGGTGAGCGGCACGAACTGCTTGGGGTAGCTCTTGCGCGACAAGGGCCACAGCCGGGTGCCGGAACCGCCGCAGAGAAGGGTGGGGGTGATCATTGTATTGCGCTGCCTCCCCGCAGAATCCGGACCGAAAAATCTCCGGCCCCCCGCATGTATAACCCGCCGGAAAGTTCCAGCACGGTTGTTTTCACATAGCGCCTCAGCATGAACTCCAGCGCCTTGGAGCCGTCTTCTGCAAGCGGTGAACGCCGGCGCAACCGGGCAATCTCAAAGCGCCTCCACCGGGAGTTCCCCATCACAGAAACGCATGAATTTGCCGCACCGCTCTTGTAGATAGGCCTGGTCTGCCGGGCTGAACATCTCCTGATAGCGGCCAGAAACCCCTTTGTTGAAGTTATAAACACGCCGTTCTCCCGACAACAAGGCCTGCAGGGTTTCATTGGCTTCAAGCGCCTCTCTCTGACAGTTGACCAAGTTGCGCAGAACCTCCAGCACACCTTGCGTCTCACGGGTGATCTCGTCGTAGGAGAACGGAATGCCCATACCGGATTTCAGCCATGGAATAGTGGCCCGCTCCAGCAGCCGCGCCATCACGTCGATGCTTTCGCGGTGCGATTGGATGGCGGAAAAGAAAGGCTTGTTCTTGTCGCCCTCTTTCCGGGCGCGCGCTCCAGCTTCAAAGGCAGAGAGCGCAGCATCTCCAGGGTGTCGATAAGAGATCAGCACCCGAACATCGGGACGGTCAAGAACCTCAGTATAGCGGGGCTGAAATTCCGCATGAGTTTTGATCGACAGATTTTCGCCCGGCTCAAGCCGGTCGGCGACCCCCGGCAGATTAAAAAGGTGGTTGTCCCGCCAAAAGACCCGGTGGCGTTCCAAAGGCCCTGTCAGAACCCGCTTGCGCAAGGCATCCTGAGGCACACCTGAAGCTTCACAAACCGCTCTGGCGAGATGCGCCAGATAAGTGCTGGCCGACTTCTGCTGACCGTATACAACGAGGATCATTGGACGATTCCTTCTTGAAAACGGATACGGCCTGAAAGCCGCATATTAAGAATCACTGGCCGAAAATCACTTGGCCCTCAGATTATCCAGCCCCTGGGCCAGGAACCACTGATATGTCCCGCGGATGCCCTCCTCCAGGCCGATCGAAGCCTGCCAGCCCAGCCGCGCCAGCCGCGACACATCCATCAGTTTGCGCGGGGTGCCGTCGGGCTTGGACGGATCGGTCAGGATCTCCCCCTGAAACCCGGTGACCTTTGCTACCAGCTGGGCCAACTCTAGGATCGCAACATCCGCGCCGCAGCCCACGTTGATATGGGACAGCATCGCCTGCGTTTCGCGCCGGTAGGCGTCCGCGTCCAGTTCCATCACAAACAGCGAGGCCGCGGCCATATCGTCCACATGCAGAAACTCGCGCCGGGGCGTGCCCGAGCCCCAGATGGTGACGCTGTCCGCGCCGGTCTGCACCGCCTCGTGGAAACGGCGGATCAGGGCAGGCAGCACATGGGAATTCTCGGGGTGGAAATTGTCGCCCGGCCCGTAAAGATTGGTCGGCATCACCGAACGATAATCAACCCCGTACTGGCGGTTGTAGCTTTCGCACAGCTTGATGCCCGCGATCTTGGCGATGGCATAGGGCTCATTGGTCGGCTCCAGCATCCCGGTCAGCAGCGCATTCTCCGCCATCGGCTGTGTCGCCATCTTGGGATAAATGCAGGAAGACCCCAGCTGCAGCAACTTCGTGACCCCGGCCTCATAGGCGGCGTGAATGACGTTGCATTCGATCATCAGGTTTTCATAGATGAACTGCGCCGGATAGCTGTTGTTGGCAACGATACCGCCCACCTTGGCCGCGGCCAGGATAACCTGATCAGGGCGTTCTGCCTGCATGAAGCCGCGCACCGCGGCCTGATCGGTCAGGTCCATCTCTGCACTGGTACGTGCGATCAGTTCCAGATCCTCGCCCGCCGCTCTGCGCGTCTCCAAACAGCGCAGGATCGCACCGCCCACCATACCGCGGTGGCCTGCCACATAGATCTTTACCATTGGCTCAACTCTCTACGCTGACCGACAGCGCGTAGCCGTGTTCTTTCAGCAGCGCATGGCGGCGGGCAGTCTTCAAGTCCTCGGCAACCATCTCAGCGCACATTTCCTGAGTCGAAATCTCCGGCACCCAGCCCAACTTTTCCTTGGCCTTGGTCGGGTCGCCCAGCAGCGTCTCCACCTCAGCCGGGCGGAAATACCTTGGGTCGATCCGCATGATGACATCGCCAGGTTTCAGAGCCGGCGCCTTGTCGCCGTCAATCGCAGAAACGGTGGCAATTTCCTCCACCCCCTTGCCGGAGAATTCCAAGTGAACCCCCAGCTCGGCCGCCGACCACTGGATGAACTCGCGCACCGAATACTGCTTGCCGGTGGCGATCACGAAATCTTCTGCCTCATCCTGCTGCAGCATCATCCACTGCATCCGCACATAATCCTTGGCGTGGCCCCAGTCACGCAGCGCATCGATGTTGCCCATATACAGACACGGCTCCAGACCTTGCGCGATATTGGCCAGGCCGCGGGTGATCTTGCGGGTCACGAAGGTCTCGCCGCGGCGCGGGCTCTCGTGGTTGAACAGGATGCCGTTGCAGGCATACATGCCATACGCCTCGCGGTAGTTTACCGTGATCCAGTAGGAATAAAGCTTGGCAACCGCATAGGGGCTGCGCGGGTAGAACGGTGTGGTTTCACGCTGGGGCGTTTCCTGCACCAGCCCGTAGAGTTCCGACGTTGAGGCCTGATAGAAGCGGGTCTTTTTCTCCAGCCCGAGAAAGCGAATCGCCTCCAGCAGGCGCAGCGTGCCGATCCCGTCCACATCCGCCGTGTACTCGGGGCTTTCGAAGGACACGGCCACATGCGACTGGGCGCCCAGGTTATAGACCTCGTCCGGCTGCACTTCCTGCAGGATCCGGGTCAGGTTCGACGTGTCCGTCAGATCCCCATAATGCAGTTTGAACCGAGCGTGGTCCGCGTGCGGATCCTGGTAGATGTGATCCACCCGCTGGGTATTGAAGGAGGACGCCCGGCGTTTGATGCCATGCACCTCATATCCCTTATCCAGCAGGAACTCCGCCAGATAAGATCCGTCCTGGCCGGTAACGCCGGTAATAAGAGCTTTTTTCATGTCGCAACCTGTCAAAGAGTGGTTAGAGCCGCCATAGTTCGTGCTTAGTTCCAGAACCTGCGGAATTGAAGCAGAAGTTATATCCTCACACGTCCTGCCGGCAGGCTGCAGTCAGGGGCCAGGCCGATGCCTGCGGATCGGGATCATAGCCAAGCCGGACACAGAGACTGTCATAAGCGGGCGCCTGGCGTAGATCCGCAAGAACCTCATCCGACACCTCCTGGCGCGGACGCGCAGCGATTTCCGTGCCGCTGCGACCGCTATCGCCGGACAGGCTCAGCGCTGCAAGCCGCTGCCGGAAGTCCTGGTCGACAGTCAGCTCCAGCAGCTGACAGATCTTGCGCATGCCCGCCTCAGGCGCGGCAATAAAGGCCTCGTAGTGCAGGATGTCCACGTCCGCGTAGTGATCCAGGAACAGATGATAGCGAAGAGCGTATTCCTCCAGCGTCCCCGGCGTAAAATGCACCCAGTTCTGACGTCGCAAGCTGAGCCAGGAATCCAGCGGATGGCGTACCGTCACCAGACTCAGCACGCGATACTCCGGCGCCAGCAGCTCTTTCATCGACGGCCGCTGCGGCAAGCCGCTGCCATCTGCGCCGCTCGTGCAGAAGTGGCTGTGACTGTGGTCGCGCAGCACCAGGTCGCGCCCCTCCGCGCGACTGTCTGTCGCCAGCGCTGCCAGTCCGGCCCGAAAAATTCGCGTCAGCACCGTCTGATCCGGCGGATTGGAGCTTTTCTTGGCCAAGCTGATCAGATCGCGCGGCACAAAGGCCCCCTGATACCCCAGGGGGCTGAACGGATCGACCTCGCTCAACAGGCGGGTGCAGGGCAGCGCAGCGATCGCTTTGGCCAGCAGCGTCCCCCCTGTGCAAGCAAAATGATGCACGCTGCGCAGCAGCGGGCGGTTGTTGGGAGCCACGCCCCCAACGCTTGCCAACAAACGAGCCGCCTCGGGCCGCCGCATCGCAGCCGCCACCCGCGCCGGATCCTTGGCCCAAAGCCGCTCAATCTGTTGACGACCTGACACAGGAGAGGTCACGCTCCGTCATCCTCAGCCAGGGCCGCCAGCTGCCGCAACAGCTCCTCCTGCGCATCTCTTTCCTGCAGCAGAATTCTATAGCGCTGCTGCAACTCGGCCAAATCGGCAGCACAAAGATCCAGTTTTTGCTGTTGCACCGCCTGCTCCTGGGCTGCAGCTTGCTGTTGCACCGCCTGCTCTTGGGCTGCAGCTTGCTGCTGCGCTGCAAGATCGGCAGCAGAACGCTCAAGCTGTCTCGCCCGCTCCAGCGCTTGGACATTGCGCCAAGCTACCACGTGCGGCCGGTCAGGATCCTGCGACGCCGCCTCAGGCCAGCTTGCATAGCCCAGATCCGCCAGCCGCTGCTGCAACACCTCCAGTGAGGGCGCCGACTCGTATAGAATTTGGCTGCTTTCCTGCACCCGGATGGTCTGAAAGCGCTGCAAGAGCGATGCCGCCTGCAAGGCCTCCAGCAGCGCCAGCGCCTGGCCCGGCGCCTCGATCACCAGCAGCCCCCGGCCTGCCTTCTCCAGGTCGCCGCTGGTCAGAAGATCCGCAACCGCGCGTGTCTCGACCGGCACCCGCGCCTCGATCCGGAGTCCGGGGAACAGGCGGTAGAGCGCATCTGTCGGTGCGCGCAGGCTGCTGAGTTCGGCATAATTGCAACGTATGAAGGTGGCTGGTCCGCCCTGTGGCGACACCGCAGCCTGCACCACCTGCACTGACGCGAACCGATGCTCCAGCGCCCACAGGGCGGGCAGCGCGTCGGGATCTGCCTCGACCAGAATCACCGGGTCGAGACCGGCCCGGACATACCCTTCGGCCGCTTCACCGCGTCCGGCGCCGATATGCAGCACGAAATCCGCAGGCAAGGAAAGCGTGAACGCCACCATCTCTATCGGCTTTCGCGTAAGCGGCGCCGGGCGCTGCGCAGCGGCGCCATCATCCGGAACGAGCGTGAATTGCGCATCTGATGCAGCTGTCCCTTCAGCCCCGCCACCTGCTGTGCCTGAGCCTGAGCCACCTGCTCCATCTCCGCCAGCCGTACCCCCGCGACTTCCAGGACTTCGCTCTTGGTCCGAAGGCGGTCGTGAAACTGCTGCAGCTGCGCCTCTAGGGTGCGCAGCTGCGCCTCCAGGGTGCTACGCTCCTGCGCCTGACGAGCCTCTTGGGCCTCAGCTTCACTCTGGACCTGCTCCAGCTGCGCTTCCAACGTCAGCTTCTCCCCGTAAAGCTGCTCCATCTGCTCATACATACTGGATTGCTGAGCCCGCAACAGCGCGCGTTCCTCATCCCCGTCGCGCGCCGCCAGCCAGTTCAGCAAAGCTTGATCCAAATCTTCCGGTTCGGGCTGGGCCAGCGGCACTGCCGCCGCCACAAACTCTGCCGCCAACCGCCGCAGCGCCGGGCTGGCCTGCAGCCGATCGCGGGCCAGTGCCAACAGCTGCACGTCGGGGGCATCAGCGGCAGCTTCCCGCAAGCACTCCTGCGCCGCCCAGCCTGCGTCCGACTCCATCTCAGCCATCTCTGCACCGCACAAGGCAAGCAGCGCAGCAGGTGCCAAGCGGGCGGCCGCGGCATCGGCCAGCACCACTTGGCGGCGTGCCTGGCGCCAGAGTGCCAGCACAGCTTCCGCCTCGGCCTGCACCTGCGACAAGGCCACAGCCAGTTCCGCCCCGTTCTGCAGCGCGACACAGAGCGCCTCTGCCGGCGAAGGCACCAACAGCAGCACCCCCTGCCGTGCTGCCACAGCGGCATCCGGCAACGCCGGGTGCACGGTTACCTTGCAGCCGGGC
Organism: Leisingera sp. SA32; assembly: GCF_056033425.1. Lineage (NCBI taxonomy): Bacteria > Pseudomonadati > Pseudomonadota > Alphaproteobacteria > Rhodobacterales > Roseobacteraceae > Leisingera > Leisingera sp. SA32. Next base: position 21,623 of record NZ_JBVYHB010000021.1, read on the forward strand.
TGCAGCGCGGCCTTCAGGGCCGTCGCCAGCACCGGATCCGCAGCCCAAAGCCGTACCCCCTGCGTGAATGCCGCAGCGGTCGGGGTTGCCGTTTCACCTTTATCGCCTGCCATATGCTCCTTCACCGCCAACTTGCACCGCCGGCCTCATGATATGATGTTCCATTAGCGCCGCATGCACATCTGCGCCCGCACCTGCAGCCTTTTACGTGTGCAACGAAGCGGATGGCAAGCCGCCCCACCGCGCCGTCTCCTTTTGGGCAGGACATCTCCCGCACAGGCTGCTATGGCTCTCAGGTCGGATTCAGCAGACAGGCAGAAGAACATGATCCGGGTCTTCAGAACAGGCAGGCACGCCCGCCGCACACCACTCAGCTATCCGGCGCTGGCGCCGCTGTTTGACGGTCATATCCGCGAGGTGGAGACGCCGGACCAAGCCGACCTCTATGTTTTTGCTCATGTCCTCGACATCGCGGACGCGCCGCAGGCGCTGGTTGAAGACTGGAGACGCCGACGCCGCCCCATCGTGCTGCTGTCGGAAGAGCCGTTCTGGGATACCCTCTGGACCGCCCGACCTCTGGAACGGCACATACTGGCTGACAGCCGCTGGGGGCGGCTGCCGGTACATCAGCTGACCCATCACAACAGCCCGATATTCCAATTTTCCAAAATCCCCTATTACCTTCTGACCAATCACCGCTTCGCCAACGCCTATGCAGCACGCTTTGCACGCAATGCCCGGCACAGCCCGGCGGATTGGCAGCGCGCGTTTCTGCACTGCCGTACTCATCTGACTTTTTTGTTTGAGCGCCGCGACGGAGAGCATCATTCGGTCCGCTGGCCAGAAGCCGATATCATCGGCCTGTGCCACTGGCGCACCAAAGTCGCTGAATTGTGCCACAAGGGCCGCATTGAGCGACTGGGCCGTAGCTGGCAGCCAGGGCGCCCGCCCCGCAGCACGCTTGCCGACTGGCATCTGGACAAGTTGGCGCGACTGGATGGCTACGCCCGGGTGATGGGGGCGTTTGAGAACACCCATCAACCCGCCTATATCACCGAAAAACTGTTCGACGCCTTCGCATGCGGCGCCCTGCCTGCCTACCGCGCCAGTCCGCAGCACCGGGTGCATGAGTTCAACCTGCCTGCGGCAAGCTGGCTCAACCTGCACGGGCTAGCCCCGCAAGCGGCGGCGGCGCAGCTCGACGGGCTGAACTGGGCTGATGCCAGCTGGCTTGAGACGACCTGCGGCGCCTATGCCCTAGCGCAGCAGAAACTGGCAGATCTCCTGGGCGCGCCGCACAACTGGGTGCAGGAACGCCAACGGCTGCAAGACGCGCTTTTGACAGAGCTCCATCTGATCCTGGACAGCCGGATCGCAACCGCCATCTGAGGGCTGCCCGGCACTGCACACCAGCCCCCCCCGGGCGAAAGAGGGGGGGCCGCTTTGACGGGCCTCACGCCCTTACAGCATCAGCAACGGCTCCAGCCGCTGCGCTTCCGCGCGCAGACTGTCGTCAAGAAAGAACAAGTTCAGTTCGCAGGCCACCGCCTGTGCCGCCTGCCCTGGCTCTACCGGCACATGCAGCAGCCTTTCGCGCCCGCCTGGCGGCAGCAGCGCAGGCTCTGTCATCGGCCGGTCCTCAAAACCGCCCCCCGGCATGAAACAGCGTAGCACCAAGCGGCAGGAGATCATCCGCGGGCTTCTCAGCGCCAAAAGCAGCCCCACATGGCGTGCCTGCACCAGCTCCTGCGGCTGCACCCGCATGCCCAGGCAGGCCCAGCGACCACTATCGGCATCATCGACCTCCAATGTCAGCTCACCGTCGCCCCCACCGCCTGCAAGCAACCGGGCCTGGCCTTCCGGATCACAGGACAGCCACAAATCGGGCCCCAGATCCAGATGCCCCGCCCGAACTTCCTGACGCGCGCCGCCCGCCAGTTCAGCAATCTGATCACGCAGCAACGCCAGCGCAGGCAGCGCGGCAGAGGTATCTGAAAGGGTCACGAGCAGTCATCCTCAAACTTATGATGCGGCGCGCAACTGTAGGGGAAACCACTGCAAATGCAAGCCGACTCGGCAAGCGGTTGAGAACCCTCCGCCGGGCTGCTAGAGGCGGTAGGGCTGCGGCCCTTCGAAGGCTGCTCCAGTTGCGGATTTCACTAATGACTGTCTTGCCTACCATTGCCGTGATCCTGCCGCCGCTCGCAAGTGCCGACGGGCTTGATCGCACCCTGAGCAGCCTGGCGGCCCAGGCCGGCGCCTTCCGCCTGCGCTGCCATGTCGTGCTGGCGAGGTCTGACGCTGACGCCGCCGAAGAACAGCTGGCCTGGTGGCAGGCCCGCACCTCCCGCGCGACCGCTCCCGCCACTCTGCGCCCCTTGGAAATCAGCCATCAGCGCACCGCCGCAAAAGGGTGGTTCGATGACCTGAATCAAGGCGTAGAAGCCTGCGCAGACGCCGATCTTCTGGGGTGGTTGATGCCCGGCAGCACCCTGGCACCCGACTTGCTGCAGCGCGCCGCCGAGGCTATCGAGGCATTTGAGCCGTCGCAGCTGTCTTGGATGAACGGCAGCGCTCCGGGGCCGATGCCGACGCAAGCGCTGAAAGCCGGCCTCTGTGACGGCATTCACTGGCCCGCGCTGCCCGCCACAGGCACCTTTTTTCGCCCCTGGCTTTGGCACAAGGCGCATATGGACCCGGCGGTCCAGGACCCGGATCCAGGCACCGCGGCCTGGGCCCTGTGGCGCGCGTTCAGCCGATACGCGGGCCTGATCCAGCTTACGGCCGAATACACGCATACCGAAATTGGCGTCAGCGATCCCCTGCTGCCAGATCCAGCCGCCCTTGAAGCACAGCTATCAAAAGCCGAGCGCCGCGCCGCATTGGCAAAGCTGGCCACGACACCGCCATCCGGCGCGCCCGTCTGGCGCCAGCTCGGCAGCTGCAGCACCCGGGGGGATCTCGCAATCCAGGAGTTTTCTGCCACCGCTGCGCTCCTCCAGCGATGCCATCAGGTGCTGGACCATCCAGCCCCGGAACAATCTGATCCATGCGCAGAAGCGCCCGGCCGGGAAACGGCCCGCGCCGCCGCCCGCAAGCCAGATTCGGCAAAGGCGTTGATCCGCTTCGAAAACAACATCTTGTCCTATGACAAAGGCTGGCAATATCCGGCTATCACGGAACAACACGCATTCCTCCAGCTCAGTCGTCAAGGCGCGGTTCCTGCTGGCGTCACCTATCTGGCTTACCCCTGGGCCACGCTGATCGACAAGATGCACCGCAAGACCGCCGATCTGCAAACCCATCTGGCCCATTTCCGTGCTTTCTGCGCCCAGATCCCCAAGGACACCATCAAAGTCACCGTCTGCCAGCACATCAAGATGAAGGACGAGCTGGAGTTGTTCCGTCTGGCCGGGGTCTCGGAGATCTTCTGGTCGCATACCACACATGCTGATCTGCAGATCGGCCGCCGCCGCGGGCTGCGGCTGCATCCCTTCCCGCTGTTTCCGGTGCAGGCCGCCGATGCGGACACTGTCCCGGCTCCTTCCGGCGAACGACCGCATCTGTTTTCTTTCATCGGCGCCCGCGCCAATCAGCACTACCTGACCGGCAGCCGCAATTGGATCCTGGACCTTCTGCAGGACGATCCACGCGGATGCATCACCGGCCGCAACAGCTGGCACTACAACAAAGTGGTCTACGACCATCAAATCCACGCTGCAGGCCACCATCGAGAACAGTCAAAAGCTTTTGTCGACACCAACGCCTCCGAGGAATTTCGCACCTCCCTACGCGCCTCGGTATTTTCACTTTGCCCCTCCGGCACCGGCCCCAATTCGATCCGCCTTTGGGAAAGTCTGGGTCTCGGCGCCGTGCCGGTGATCCTTGCCGACAGCTGGGCACCGCCGGGTGATCCGGCGCTATGGCAGGCAGGCGCCGTCTTCTGCGAAGAGACCCCCGAAGCGATCCGCGCCCTACCCGACCGGCTGGCCGCCCTGGTCGCCGACGCACAAGCGATGGAGCGGTTGCGCCACGGCGCGCGCCAACTCTGGGCGCTCTATGGTCCGGACAGTTTCATCTATGATTTGCAGAAATTCATGCTGGACGCGGCAGACCGGAACGTCTCGCGTCCGGACATGCTGGAAGATCTGACGGAGAAACTGGCAACAGACGGGACAGCAGAAACCTCCCAGAGCGCGGCCGCTCTCTACCTCAGCAGCCTGACATCCCGCCTGCTTCTGGAAGGGGAGGCCGCTCTGCAAACCCATTCAGAAGATGCGCGCGCCCAAACGGCCGAAATCCGCGCCCGCGCCGCGCTGACGGACGTGCACCCGCTGACCGCGCAGCTGGATCAAACTCAGGCGTTGCTGTGCCGTCGCAGCGGCCGGGATCCGGCCTCCCTGCACCCGACCGCCACTGCCGCCCCGGCATTGGTCCGGCGTGGACCTCTGCGGGTCTGCCTGATGGGAAAACATTCCAACCGCACCCCGCTGGCCTATGACCCGTTCCGGAAACTGGCGCGCGATCGCATCACAGTGGTGGACACGCTGCAAGACGCCGACATCCTGTTGACCGGCTTCAGCGCCGACCTGCGCGAGCTGGCACCGACCCTGGCCGCCGCGCAGCAGCAAAACCCCGATCTGCAGCTGGCGGTACTGTCGGAAGAACCGCTGTGGGACAGTATCTGGAACGGCGACCTGGTGTCCCGCCACCAGCATCTGGAGGCGGGCGGGCACCGACTGGACTACCATGTGTTCAATCACTGCAATTGCGCAGTTTTCGATTTTGAAACCATCCCCTACTTCCTGCTGACCCGCACGGATTTCCAGGCCCGCTACGAGCTGGGGCTGGCGCGCCATGCGCGGCTCAGCCCCGCCACGCTGCTACAGCACTGGCGCGGAGCACCGGTGCCCGCGGCCTTTTTTGCCGAGGTGCGCGACACCCCTGCCTATGCCAAGACCTGGCCGGAACACCAAGTCGAGGGGCTGAGCGTCTACCGCACCGATGTCGCGCGTCTCACGGACCTCCCCGGCACTTTGCGCGAAGGCCGCGGCTGGCGTCCCGGCGCCAAACGTCAGGCCCTGGCGGACTGGCATCTGGACAAGCTGGCCACCCTGGACATGCGCACCCGGGTGCTGGCCGCCTATGAAAACACCCATCAGCATACCTACATCTCGGAAAAGCTCTTCGACGCCTTCCTCCTCGGTGCCTTGCCGACCTATTATGCGGGCCCCGGTCACCGGGTGCATGAACTGGTGTCAGGGACGGCGATGATCAACACGTACGGGCTGACGGCCACCGAAGCCGCGGAACGGATTACCAACGCGGCCCCCGATCGCGCCTGGGCCGAGGCTTGGCTGGACACCGCGCATCAGCTGCACATCCGGTTCAGCGATCTTGATGCCATCGCCCGGGAGCGTCGCCGGGTCACCTGCGCCGTACTGGAAGCCTTGGAAAGCTGCCTGCCATAAACCTGCGCCACACCCCATCACGCGTCCGTTTCTGATCCCGCTCCGGAGGACCCCCTATGCCAAACACCGATTTCAAGCGTCGCATGGATGACCGGCTAGCCCGCTGGTACCGGGGAGAGGCGCCGCATGCGGACCCCAAGCGGCAGCAGCGGCGCAAATATATCGCCGGCCTGGTCAACAAGACCGCGATGTTCAATTATGCCCGCCGCATGGACCTGCCGCTGCCGGAGCGTTTTGCCGAAGCCGAAGGGCTGGAGGCGCTGGATTTCACTGCCCTCCCAGAGCGAGTGGTGGTCAAGCCCAACAACGCCGCCAACAATGACGGCGTGCTGCTGTTTGACGGCGCGCAGGAGGTGTTCACAGGTGACCACGTGCCGCTGGAAACGCGCGCAGAATACATCCGCCAGCGCTACGAGGCCGGACTTTTTTTCAAACCTGGCAGCAAGATCATCGCCGAGGAGTTCATCCAGGATTTTGATCCCGCCTTCACTGTGCCGCGCGATTTCAAGGTCTATGTGGCAGGCGGACGGCCCTGGGTGATCCAAGTGGTCAACCGGGTGGGCCCCAAGGCAGAATGGAGCCACCGCTTTTACAGCCAGGACTGGGTAGCCTACGATCACTTTCAGCGCGAAAACAAACTGGCGCCGGCGATCCCTGCGCCTGCCCATTTCGACGAGCTCCTGGCACTGGCCACGCGCATTGCGCAGGATATCAACTGCTTCATGCGACTGGATTTCTACATCACGGCCAGCCGCGTGGTGTTCGGCGAGTTCACGTCCTACCCGAATGCCGGGCTGCAGTTCACCCGGATTGGCAGCGCTGTGCTGTGCGATCTGATGGATCGCTACCCCGACCCTTTCTGAGTCAGACAGGAGTTTCCACGCCATGCCGCAGCACCTCTTTCTGTCAGGAACCGCCCGGGCCGGCACCAGCGCCCTGGTCAATATCCTGAACCAACACAACCACATCCTGCTCGGCCAGGAACGCTATTTCAAAAAATTCCGCCAGAATGCGATCCGCCCGACCCATTTCGAAAAGGATCGGTTCCTGGATATTCGCGAGGGCGACACCCACGCCCATGGCGGCCTCTTCGTGCCACAGCTTCGCCGCCGCTATGACAATGCGGTCTACATCGGCGACAAATACCCGCCGATGTTCCGGCATCTGGACCATGTGCTCGCGGAATTCCCCAAGGCCCGCCATATCTACATTCTGCGCAACCCGCTGTCGGTGGTGGAAAGTTATGAGGCCCGCTTCCAGAACCCTGAGGACACTTGGAACCTGGACTGGCGCGCCGGTCTTGCCGCCTGGAACGATAGCGTTGCCCGTGTCGCCACGTTGCCAGAGGCGCAGCTGAAACAGTTTCTCTTTGTGCAATACGAAACCATCTATGCCAGTCCCCGCGCCATCAACGCGCTGTTCACTCGGCTGGGGCTGAGCAATCTGGAGACGGAAACCCTGGCGCCCTTCACGGAGAAATTCACCCTCCTCAACACCAAGCTGGTGCCCCGCCGCGATGACATTCGCGCCCATGTGGCCCGCGAGGCGGACTGGGCCGCCTACAAGCAGCTCTGCGCGTTGATGGCAGACGCCTGCTGACATTTTTATTTGAAATAGTTAGAGGTCTTTTCATGCTTTTCCTTGTTTACGGTCAACAAAAATCCGCCAGCACCTTTCTCGCCAATCTTGCGCGGCAAGCCTGCCACGCAGCAGGGGCTGATCCTGATGCGGTGAAAAAGCGCCTGTTCACCGGGAAGCTGGAAAAGAAACGTAGCTTCTGGAACGGCCCACTGTTTGCCGTCGCCGACATCGCCGGGCAGATGCATCAGGGCGAACATACCGTTGTCAAAACCCACTCCAAATACCGTCTCGGATACGCCAAGACGCTGGTGCATCCCGACATCCGCATACTGATCTCCTACCGCCATCCCGGCGACGCCGCTTTGTCTGCCTTTGAAGCCGGCGAACGGGCGCGGCGGGAGAACCTGCCGTGGCCGTTCTTCGCCAGTCTCAGGACACCGCAAGAAGCCATTGACGCCATGGCCAAAATCGTCAGAGAAGATACCACACCTTGGCTCAAATCCGGGCTGGGCACCGCCTTCAACTATGACACGCTCACCCGCGAGAGCGAACAGGTCATCGGCCACCTGGCCGAGTTTCTCGGGGTCGAAAAGGAACAGCTTCTGGCTTATCCCGGCGTCGCCAAGCTGATTGAGGGCAAAACCAGAGTCTACAATTTCAACAAAGGCATTGCAGGCCGCCACCACGATGTCTTCAGCGCCGCGGATCTTGCCTATCTGCAAGACCGATGCGGCCCCTTTATCCGCTTCTGCAAGGGTGAAATCGGCCTCAATGACCTGTGAAATCTCCCCCCGCTCCCCACTGTGCCCCGGCCTGTCTGACTGCGCCGACAGTCGCCAGGACGGGCCGCTGAAGCCTGCGCGCACAGACTTGGCGCCTGGGGTCTTCCTCAATGCCGATCCCGCCTTGAAATTGGCAGGACACTACAGCTCTCCAGCCGGGTATTTCCTCGACCTCACTGTGGCGCCGCGCGGTCAGGGGGACTGGTTCGGGCTGCATCTGGCGCTGCAGCTACCACCGCTGCAAGATCTGGCCTATCTTGGGTTCATCTGCCGCCTCGCCTCGCCAGAACCGCAGATGCTGCGCGCCAGCTTGCGGTCCGGCACCCGGGACGGCGGTTTCCGCGACTGTTTTTTTGACAAGCACATCCAGTCCTCGGAACGTGCCCACAGCCATCTGGATGCGCTGTATCTCGATAGCCGCCCAGATCTTCCGCTCAGCGCCCCCTGGCGTGAACTGGTGCTGTTCCTGCCTTGCCAGGACTTTGATCTGAACCTGATGCATCTGCATCTTTTCTCGGTGTAAGGCTTCTCCTGTCATGTACCCGGATCCGCCTCTCGACCTGACCATTGCCATCCCTAGCCATGATGACAACGACCAGCTGACCCGACTGCTGCAACATCTGACCGCGCTGAACATTGCGCGGCACGTGATCGTGGTGGACGATGGCTCCCTTCCCGCCCCTACGATCGAAGCGCTGACCCGTGGCAGCGGACTGCAGCCGGACCGTCTGACCCTACTGCGCCAGGACCGGGTTCTAGGGGCCGGAGCGGCGCGCAACCGGGCGCTTCGCCATGTAAAAACCCGGCATCTGTTGTTTCTGGATTCCGATGACCTCCCAACCCGCGAGCTGCGCAGCCTGTGCCAGGCGCTGGCGCATGCGGAACCGTTCGACTTCTGCATTTTTCAGCACCATGACAGCCGGATGGCACGCGACAGGCTGTGGGGGCAGATGCCTTCCGACCAGACGCTCTGGCGAGAAGCCGGCCTAGCCCAAGGCGGGCTACGCGCGGTCGCGGATGCGGCCGGGCAACTGCTGGCACAGACAGCCAATTACCCCTGGAACAAGATCTACCGCACAGACTTCCTGCTGGAGAAGGACATCCGCTGTTCTGAAACCCTGGTACATAACGACATCACCCTGCATTGGCAAAGTTTCCTGCGGGCGGAAACAATTCTCAGCAGTGCCCGAACCGGTGTCATTCACTTTGTGCAGCCGGACGGCAACCGTCTCACCAACCGACTGGATAGCGCCCGGTTACAGGTTTTTGAACCGCTGGAACAGATCGCTCTGGAAATCGCCAGCCGCCATTGCGCCGGGCACCCCGCCGCTTCGCCATATGCTGTGGCGTTCTTCGGCTTTGTTCTCGGGTTGCTGGTTTGGGTACAGGGCACTTTGGCACCGAAATTTCAGACTGCACTGAAACACCAGGGCACGGCCTTCTTGCACCGTCACCTCAGCCGCGACCTGATGCGCCAGCTACAACAGCAGCGACCCGCTGACTGGCAACGAGCCGCAGAACTGTTTTCCTTGCCCAGCTGACACCGCTGACCTGTCAGCGATCGCTCCCCCAGGGACGGCCCCTCAAACCGGCGCGGTGAAGAACGCGGGCGCCGCTTCGCCCCGCTCCAGGCAATCGGCAAAGCTGCGCGCCGCATCCAGCGCCTCGCGGATGGTCACATCCATGTCGAGATAGCGATAGGTCGCCAGACGCCCGACGAAGGTGACGCCCTTGGTCTGTTCCGCCAGCTTGACGTAATCGGCCAGCAGCGCCTTCTCCGCCACCTGACGGATCGGGTAATAGGGGATGTCGCCGGGCTCGGCGAGGCGCGAGAACTCGCGGTAGAGCACCGACCCCTCGTGGCTTTCCCAAGGGCTGAAATGCTTGTGCTCGGTGATGCGGGTGTAGGGCACCTCTTCCTCGCCGTAGTTCATCACCGCGCAGCCCTGGTAGTCGCCCTGATGGGTGAAACGCTCGAAATCCAGGGTGCGGTAGCCGAGGCGACCAAGCTCGTAGCCGAAATAACCGTCCAGCGGCCCGGAATAGAACACGTGGTCATAGTCCGCACCCATCTCGGCGCTGAACGCGGTCTCCAGCTGCACGGTGATGTTCGCGTGGTCGAGGATCTTCTCGATCATCGCGGTATAGCCGTTCTCCGGCATGCCCTGGAACTGGTGGAAGAAGTAGTTGTCGTCGTAGTTGAAACGCACCGGCAGCCGCTTCAGGATGCTGGCGGGCAGCTCCGAGGGGTGCATGCCCCATTGCTTGATGGTGTAGCCCTTGAAGAACGCCTCATAAAGATCCTTGCCGACAAAGCGCATGGCCTGCTCTTCGAAGGTCTGCGGATCCTCGATGCTGGTGTCGGCCTGTTCATTCACGATGAAGTCATGCGCCTCTTCGGGGCGCAGGGTCTTGCGGAAGAACTGGTTGATCGTGTGCAGGTTCACCGGCAGCGAGAAGACTTCCTGCTCCCCCGAGAGCCCGCGGGTGGTCGATTTCACCCGGTTCTTGTAGGGTTTGAAGGTCTCGAAGGCGTTGACGTAGTCCCAGACCTCGGCGTCGTCGGTGTGAAAGATATGCGGCCCGTAGACATGCACCATGACGCCGGTGCCGGCATCGCGTTCGGTATGGCAATTGCCGCCGATGTGCAGGCGGCTGTCGATCACGGTGATGTCATGGCCTGCCTCGGCCAGATGGCGGCCAATGACGGCCCCCGAGAGGCCTGCGCCTACGCATAGAAATTTCATATGTCTGTCCTGTTCCGTGTTCCTGTCAGCTGCCCGCCTGCGCCGGGGCAGGCAGCATCTGCGCCGCGATCTCATCCAGCAGGGTCCAGACCTGTTCGGCATTCTTTCGTTTTGCGTCCGCCTCCGGCCCGTCTTCGAGCAGGTCGAAGCGCTGGCCGTTGCGGCGCTGGTATTCATGGCGCCAAGCCTGCGGGCGCTCCTTGACCAGCGCTGCCACTTCGCCCGCGAGGCGGTCCAGTTGCGCTATCTGATCCGGGTTGTAATAGGCTTTTGCCGCCAGGGGCTGAGCTTTGGGCACGGCCGTCTCCACCGCCTGGTCCAGCGCCTGCGTCATCAGCGGCCGGTCAAAGAACTGCGCGTCCAGCGCCTGTGCATCCTCTGCAAAGGCCGCCTGCAGGCGCTCCGCATTTGCGCGGTCCAGCTTCAGCTTGTTGCGGTGGCGGTTGGGCTGGCCTGCCAGCGCGCGGCCGATGGCCGCGCCGAGCGAGAGGCGCAGGAACCGCGGCACCTCAAGCTGCATAAAGCGGGACTGGATCCGCCGCATCGCTGCCAGTTCCTCCAGCCCCAGAGATTCATTGGTGCTGGGAATCTCATCCAGCGCAAATGGCGCCCCCTGCAGAACCTGGTTAAAGAAATCGCTCACCACGTCCTGATCCCGCAGCTCTTCCCTGAGGAAGGGGCGCAAGGTGAACCGCTCCCCAAACACCTTTTTCCAGCCGGCGAACCGGGGCGCGTAATAGAGCGGAGGCTTCTGGATAATGTTTCCCACAAACTTGTCCAGCGTCCCCTTGGCGACCCCGGCTTTCACCCGCTGGGCATAGGCGGAGAGCGCGCGGCTGGCATGCGGGCGTACATAGGCGATGATGCGGGCGCTGGCGGCGTGGTCCGGCAGGAATTCCTGCAGCGCCGCCTGAAGGACGTCCGGCTGAACCGAGGCGAAATATTCCGCCGAAATGATACCGATATCCGCCTCATTCTCCTGCACCCAGCGGGCCTTTTCGCCGAATAGACGGGGGCGCGCCTTGGCGCGCCGCTCTTCACTGCCGCGGTTCGGGTTGAGGGAATTTGCCAGCGCGCTGGCGTTCAGCTCGGGCTGAACGGCAATGGTGGCGGTTTCGCAGCGGCAGGCCCCGGCTTGCATCGCTTTTTGAATCGAAGAGGACCCGCATTTGGGATCCCCGATGTGAATGACAAGTTCCCGGATCATATCCTGCCCCTGACGCTGCTTCCGGGTGCGGTTGTACGCAAGGCGGCCCCATAGCGCCAGCTTTCTTTGCCGCCGCGCCCCTTGCCCTCCTGCCCCGCTGCTGCTGCAGGAATTTTCTTTGGCACTTGCCCGCAAAACCGGCTAAGCAGCCTCCCAAGAAAACCATCAGGCCGGTCGGCCGCAGAACATTACAGGTACCCAGGTTGAAACGCACATTGATCCTCCATATCGGCGCCCACCGGACCGCGACCTCTGCCCTGCAGGAATATCTGCACGCCAATTTCGACCCGCTGCAGGAAAAAGGCTTTCTCTACCCGTTCCGGATCCGTCGTCACATGAAGATGATGAACAATCTGTTCAGCGGCGAACGGTCCCCCGCGGATGTGGCTCAGACCCTCACCACACGGGCCGACAAGCGGGCCCATCCGATCCACACGGTGATCCTCAGTGACGAGGATGTCTGCATGCGCCGTGACCTGTCCGTGCTGGCCAAGTTCCGCGAATGGTTCGACGTCAAGGTGGTCTTCACCCTGCGTCGCCAGGACACTTGGCTGGAAAGCTGGTTCTTCCAGAACATCAAATGGCAATGGAACAGGAAACTGAGCCATTGCACCTTCGATGAATTCATGGCGATGCGCGAGGATTTCCACTGGATCCACTACGACCGCTACCTACGCCATCTGGAGAAGATGTTCGGGCAGGACAACATCATCGTCAACGTGCATGAGCGCGGCCAGATGAAGGGCGGCCCGATCGAAACCTTCTGCGACAACATCGGCCTGACGGACCGCGCAGGCTTCCGCGCGCCCGCGCATATCAACGAAAGCTATTCACCGGCGATTTCGGAATTCATGCGCTGCCTGCCGCTGGACGAGGCGCAGCCGGGCTACCGCGGCGTGCTGACCGCCGCCTGCGCCGAAATCGACAAAGCCTTGAACGGCGGCGGCAAGAAACAGTCGGAACGGCTGATGCCGCCGCAGCAACGCGCTACAGTAATGGCGGGCTATGCCAAAGGCAACCGCGCCGTGGCGCGGCGTTATTTCGGGCGCGAGGACCTGTTCTTCGACCCGCTGCCCGATGCCGATGCGCCGCTGGCACAGATGCAGCTGCCTGCCGACAGCTACGCGCTGATGCGTGATCTGGTCACCCCGCTGATGCAGGCGGTGATTGCCCATCAGGCCGCTGAAAAGGCGGAACTGAAGGCCGAGCAGCAAAACAAGCCGCAGTAACCCGGCCTTTACGCTGGAAGCCTGGGCCGGCCACCACCGCGCCCGGCCCAGAGCCTATTCTGCCGCCTGGTGCTCCTGTGCTGCGGACACGCCCAACTTGTGCTGCCAGTACTCATTGCTGGTCAATTTGCCGTAGCGGCCGCGGTAGTCGGCGGCGAGCTGGTCATAGGCCCCCAGAAACGCCCGGGCATTTGTCGCAAACCGCTTCACCTCGCGCCAGGCCGCCGCTTTGGAATGGCGCACGGTGTAGACTTTCGTACGGTCCGCATTGAGGCAGCTGATCTCCGCCGCCCCCCAGATATAGCCGATGTGCCCGCGGTTCTGCGCCTCCAGGGTGATCTTGCGCCCCAGTCGGCCAAACCCCGGGATCAGCAGCCCGTTGAGGGTCAGCTTCATCAGATGCCGCTTCCAGGCGGCCGGCGGGTGGTGGCGCACCGGCGGCAGCGGGGTCTCCGGTGTCAGCGCCTGCCAGGCCTCGGCGCCGGTCAGTGCCTTGATGTCGGCCCGGCGCTGCGCCATGTCGGCGTTGTCATCGAAGAACTGTGGCCCCTTCATCACATCCTCGACCGCGAGGTTGATCGCGGCCAGCGTGCCGTAATGCATCCGCGGCAGGTTGCGCAGGAAGAACCACAGCGCAATCTTCAGCACGCCCCTGGCGCCGATCTCGATCTGCGGCAGGCTGAGGTGATGCGCCATGTGGCTGCGCAGATCCAGGTACCAGGTCTGCGGGCTTTCCTTCTCGGTGAAGCTCTCCTGGAAGGACACCACCCCGTTGAGGCGCACGATGTTGAAGTCATTGGCCAGCGAGAAGCTGACATCATCGCCGCGCACGAAAAACGGGAAGGCCAGATGCTCGGCCTGGTCCACGGGGAAGGCAAAATACCACCAGCCGCCATAAAGCGACCGCGGCGCCGGGCCGGAGACCTGCCATTCCATCCCCGCCATCTGCGCGAAGTCGCGCAGGTCAGTGCCCATGTGCAGCGGCAGGCAGCGGCGGTCGAAACAGGCGCCGTTCTCCCACACCGCCCAGCGGTGCTGCTCGCTGATCATCGCACCAGCCACCGCCGTCGCGGGATCCTCGGCGTGGGCCAGCAGCTTCCAGGTGCGCTCGAGGCTCTCCATGTGGATGGAGGCATCGTCATCCATGAACAGGCAATGCGTGGCGCCGCGGCTGCGCGCCTCAAGGAGGCCGCGGGTAAAGCCGCCCGCACCGCCCAAGTTTTCATTGGGAATGACCGTCACGCCGTCGCGCGGTGGCAGCTCCACCGTCTGGCCGTTGTCGGTGACGATCAGCTCCACGTGATCCTTCATCCAGGAGCGGTCCCGAAACGCACAGAATCGCTCCACCGTGCGCGCCACTTCTGCCTCGCGCCGGAAGGTGGTGACGGCCAGCGCCAGCTGCGGCTGGCGGCGCGGCGCATCCGCGGTCTGCCAGGCTGCGTCTGTCAGCGTGGCTTGGTCACCGATCGCCTGCAGCTCAAAGAACATCACGCCCTTGCTGCCGGTGGCAGGCAGCAAGGCACTGAGATCCAGTCTTGCCTGCCCATCGTCTGAACCGGCGTCCAGTTCGACGATCCGGTCCAGCCGCTCCCAGGAATGCTCGGGCCGGGCCAGAATGACCGTGACCGCAAACCGCCCCTTGCCCCGAAGCAGAAGATACAGGCTTTTCAGACCGCAATGGCGCTGCCAGGTTCCCGCATTGAACAGGTTGAACCAGGTGTTGAACTCGGCCCGGCTGTCCTCGAAGAAACGAAAGCCGCCGTCCTCCGCGGGCCCCGCCTTGCCATGCACCCGAACGAAAAGGTCGCGCTCAGTGCAGACGCCGGCCTCCGGCCACATCAGTGATTGCAGCGTGGAAAATTCCGCCGCGCCCGTATCATTCGCCAAAACTGTCACACCTTACCCCATTCAACTGTCCCAGACTGCAGGCTGCTTACTGGAGCCGCGCGCAGAAATAAATTCCTCTTTGTCGGCCGCTCCGGAATTTGCCTGCCCAAGCGCTATTCCAGCATCGCCTCATGCAGCGCGATCGCCTCGTCGAGATCCTCGAAATACCGCATCCGGCCGCTTTCCAGCACGATGCCGGCATCGCAGAACTGGCGCACCTGCCCCATCGAGTGATTGACCATGATGGCGCTGGAATGCTTCATGCGGTCGGCAAACAGCGCCCGGCTCTTGCGCTTGAAGGCGCGGTCGCCCACCGCCGTCACCTCGTCGACCAGATAGGTGTCGAACTTGATGCCCATCGAGGCGCCAAAGGTCAGCCGCGAGCGCATGCCGGAGGAATAGCTGCGCATCGGCATGTGGTAGAATTTTCCCAGCTCGGCAAAATCCTCGACAAAGGCCACCAAGTCATCGGTATCCACCCCGTAGATGCGGGCGATGAAGCGGACATTTTCCGCCCCGGTCAGCTCCTTGTGGAAGGAGCCGCTCAGCCCCACCGGCCAGGAGATGGTGCCGTCCGACACCACCCGGCCGTGATCGGGCTGCAAGGTGCCCGCGATGATCTGCAACAGCGTCGACTTGCCCGCGCCGTTGCGCCCCAGCAGCGCCAGCGACCGCCCCGAGGGCAGCGTCAGGTTCAGGTTGTCGATCACCACCTTGCGCTCGCCCTTGAGCTGGAAGCTCTTGGTCAGGTTCTCGAACCGGATCATCGCCCGCCCCTCAGCTGCGGTCGCGGATCGAATAATAGACCAGCGCCAGGATCGCCCAGCCCAGCAGCAAAAACAGCCCCGCCAGACCGGACAGCACGAAGCGGCGCGGATATTCCGCCTGCTCGGCCAGGTCGGGCTTGATGTAGGTGGCGAGATAGCGGCTCTGGCGGGCCGCATCGTCGCGCGCCACCTCCAGCGCCGTCAGCGCCGCGCGATAGGCTTCCTCGGCATATTCGCGGTCCACCGTCAGCCGCTCGAATTCGGAGATCAGCGACGGGTAATCCTCACCCACCGCGCCGGTGTCGGTATTGCTGGAGGCAAAGGTCTGGCGTTCGCTGTCGATGCGGGCGCGGATCACCTCGATCTGCTGCTGCGCCTTTTTCAGCCGCACGTCGCCGGGGGCCACACTGCCCGCGAGCAGGTCATATTCGATCAGCGCCTCGGCCAGCTGCTGCTGGAGGTTGTTCATCACCCCCATGCGGCCCTGGATGTCGGCGGCGGGGTCGACGATGCGGGTGCGGGTGCGGAACTGGGTCAGCGCCTCGCGCGCCGCCTTCAGCCGCTCCAAAGCCTCCGCCAGATCGGCCTCGGCATAGCGCATCGCGTCCGTCCGGGCCTGATCGTTCAGCGCGTTGATGCGGATCTGGCTTTCCTCGACGATGGCCTGGGCAATGGCGCGGGCCGTGGCCGGATCAAAAGCGGTGACCTGCACCTCGGTCAGGCCGGAGCCGCTGTCATAAGCGATGCTGACCACCCGCTGCCAGAACCAGACCAGCTCCTCCAGCGTGGCGTCGGGCCAGAGCGCAAACACCCAGTCGCCGGGCCAGTGCTGGCTGTAATGGGCGCGCAGATCGACCCGGTCATTGACCGCCGCGGCCATTTCCTTGCTCTGGATGAATTCATAGAGGATGTCGCTGTCGGAGGCGGCGCTATTGCCGGCAAAATTGGCCAGCCCGCCCAGCAGATCGTTGGCGCCAGAGCTTTCCTGGCTGCGCACGGTGAACCCGGCGGTGGAGGCATATTGGTCCTCCGCTACCGCAAACAGGTAGAACACCGCCGCCGCCAGCGGCGCCAGCACCAGGAGGGTGAAACTGGCGATCAGCCCCCAGTGGCGCTTCTTCATCCGCGCCGGGCGGGCCACCGGATAGGCCGGGGTCTCCGCCAGCTGCGCCTCCAGGCTTTCGGCCTTGGCCTGCAGCGCCGCATGGGCGGCTTCGGCCTTGCGCGCCTTGCGGCGCAGCTTCTTCAGCTTATTGCCGCCGCCGCCCTGTCGGTTCTGCCCGCCGCCCGCACCGGGCAGCGTTTCGACATTGCCCGCCGCATCAGGGGCCTTGTCCTGCTGCGGTTCAGCCGCATCAGTGGCACCGGATTTTCGGCCAGTGCGGAATTGGGCTGCAGCCTTGCGCCGCGCCGCCGGGCGGTTCTGAGTCATATCTGCTTTTCCCGGCTTGCAGCCGTTTGTAATTGCCTCGTCTTTCTTTCATAGTATCGCCTGCACAGCGCATATTCACAATGGGTATTCATGACCAGCACCACGCCTGCGGCGCCCCCCGCCCTGCCCCCGGCCCAGCCCCCTGCCGCCGGGCGAAACCGCCGTTTTGCCAGCCTGCGCACCATCGCGGCGCTGGTGCTGCGCGAGATGTCGACCCGCTACGGGCGCACCCCCGGCGGCTACCTCTGGGCGGTGCTGGAGCCGATGGCGGCGATCCTGTTCCTCAGCCTCGGCTTTTCGCTGGTGATGCGCAGCCCCTCGCTGGGCACCAGCTTCCTGCTGTTCTATGCCACCGGTTACCTGCCGTTTAATCTCTACAACGTGATCGGCAACACCACGGCCGGGGCGGTAAAGTTCTCCAAACCGCTGCTCAAATTTCCCGCCGTGACCTGGCTGGACGCCGTGGCGGCGCGGTTTCTGCTCAACCTGCTGACAGGCGCTTTGGTGGCGATCCTGCTGCTAAGCGCTGTATTGCTTGTGGTCAAAAACCGTACCGTGCTGGATCTACCGCCCGCGGTGCTGGCCATGGCTCTGGCTGCCGCGCTTGGACTGGGCGTGGGCACGCTGAACTGCGTTCTGCAGGGCCTCTATCCGCTGTGGGAGGTAGCCTGGTCCGTGATCACCCGGCCCCTGTTCCTCGCCTCCGGGGTGTTCTTTATTTACGAGGACCTGCCGCCCCTGGCGCAGGAGATCCTGTGGTACAACCCGCTGATGCATGTCACCGGGCTGATGCGCACCGGCTTTTACCCCACCTATACCGCGGCCTATGTCAACGTGCCTTATGTTCTGTTCACCAGCCTCATCCTGCTGGCGCTGGGGCTGGTGCTGATGGGCCGCTACCACCGCGACATCCTGAACCGCTGAGCGCCCGCGCCCGGCACGGGCTCAGCCCTCGCGGGCCAGCCGCCGCACCTCTGCGTGGTTCACCGCGGTGCGGCGCAGCAGCCCGTCGCGAATGGCGCGGCCAATCAGCCGCAGAAACAGCCGGCGGCTCCCGCCATGCTGACGCACCTTCAGCAGCCATTTCGGCAGCACCACCAGCAGCACCGGCCAGAACATCCAGCCCGCCGCCATACGGTACAGCAGCAGCAGGTTGCGGTGATAGTAATAGACCTTCCACAGCGGCACGAAACGGCCCCGCTGCGCCGCGTCCGTCTGGCCTTCTGCCTTGTGCCGGAAGGTCGTCAGATCATGCTCGAACCGCACCGAGGGCTCGAAACCGATCCGCCCGCCCGCCTTGGTCAGCCCCAGCGTATAGATCCCGTCATCGCCGTAGATGAACAGCTCCGGGTCCGGAAAGCCGATGCGCCGCACCGCCGCCGCCGAAATGAAAAAACCGACAAAGGAGGTGACATCGATCTGTAGGCTCTCCCCCTCATAATCCGACGGCTGCACATGAAAGCCGGAACGGCCGCCGCCGAACAGGGTGCGCAGGAACTCGCGGGCGTGCCAGAACGGATTGCGCGAGGGGCGGTTCATCTCGCAGATGCGCCCGTCCGGGAAATAGACCGCCGCCGCCACGGCGTCCCATCTGCCGCTGCCCTCCCGGTGCGCGGGCAGCGCATGAAAGGCGCGCAGCCCGCCCGGCTCCGGGCGGCCGTCATCATCCATCACCACCAGCCAGTCGGGATCATGCGCCTCTACCGCGCGGCGCATCCCCATTTCAAAACCGCCCGCCCCGCCGCGGTTGGTCTCGCTGCGGCAGACATCGAGCCGCGCATCGTCCTGCGCCGCCAGCCAGGCGGCGGTGTCATCGCTGGAGGCATTGTCAGCCACCACCACCGCCGCCAGCTCCTCGGCCGGGCTGTCGAGCAGCCGCGCCAGCGTCACCTTCAGCTGCTCCAGACGGTTGTGGGTCACCACCACCGCCACCAGCCGCCCGGCCCCGGCCGCTCCGGCCACCCCCGCCGCGCCCGCAAGAGTATCTGAATTCGGGGCTGCTGTTGCCTCTGCCGTCATCACCGGGGGCTGCTCCTTTTGTCTTTTGTCCTGTCTGCCTGCGGCAGCGGTGCCGAAAGCACATAATTCCCCGCCCCTGTCAAATGCTTTACCCCCCATATGCCGCACCGCGCCAAAGCATTTGACAGAGCGCCGGCAAGCCGCCACCTAAAGAGACATGCAAACCGCTCTCATCACCGGCTCGGCCGGCTTTATCGGATACCACCTCGCCGCCCGGCTGCTGGACGCAGGCTGGCGGGTCATCGGGCTGGACTGCCTGTCGCCCTATTACGACGTCACCCTGAAAGAGCGGCGCCACGACATGCTGGCGCAGCATGCGGAGTTCACCCCCGTCATCGCCCGGCTGGAGGATCCCGGCCTGCTGATGGACCTATTCCGCCAGCACCGCCCCGATGCGGTGATCCACCTCGCCGCCCAGGCCGGGGTACGCCATTCCATCGACGCGCCGCGGGATTACCTCGAGGCCAATCTGATCGGCACCTTCGAGCTGCTGGAAGCCGCCCGCGCGCATCCCCCCAAACATCTGCTGATGGCCTCCACCTCCTCGGCCTATGGTGCCAACACCGAGATGCCGTTTCACGAGCGCCAGCAGGCCGACCACCAGATGTCGTTCTATGCGGCCACCAAGAAGGCCAATGAATCGATGGCGCATTCCTATGCGCATCTTTACGGGCTGCCGGTGACCATGTTCCGCTTCTTCACCGTCTATGGCCCCTGGGGGCGGCCCGACATGGCGCTGTTCAAATTCACCCGCGCGATGCTGGCCGGAGAGCCGATCGAGGTCTACAACCACGGCCGCATGAGCCGCGACTTCACCTATATCGACGATCTGGTCGCAGGCATCACCGGGCTGATCGCGGCGGTGCCAGGGGATGCGCCGGTGCCGGAGCTCGACAGCCTCAGCCCGGTGGCGCCCTATAGGGTGGTCAACATCGGCGCCAGCAAGCCGACCCCGCTGATGGACTATATCGCCGCGCTGGAAGACGCGCTGGGGATCGCGGCGCAGAAGACCATGCGA
Source organism: Leisingera sp. SA32 (assembly GCF_056033425.1). Lineage (NCBI taxonomy): Bacteria > Pseudomonadati > Pseudomonadota > Alphaproteobacteria > Rhodobacterales > Roseobacteraceae > Leisingera > Leisingera sp. SA32. The sequence continues at coordinate 41,763 of NZ_JBVYHB010000021.1, forward strand.
GAGATGCAGGCCGGCGACGTGCCCGCGACCTGGGCCGACACAAGGCTGTTGACCGCGCTCACCGGCTATCACCCGCAGGTCAGCGTGGCCGAAGGCGTCGCCCGCTTTGCCGCCTGGTACCGGGACTATTACAACAGCTGAGCCTTCCGACGGCACAGCCCGAAAAGGTCAGCACTATTGACCAAATGTTTCGCACGCGAAACATTTGATCCGATCCGGACCTATCAACGTAACGCCAACCTTGCCGACAAAAAAACCGATTTCCGCCCTGTCAGGGCAAGTATATGTCACTAGGTTGAGGCAAACACCTGCGGGTGAAACAAGAACGGGAAGAGGGGCATCCCATGCGCATTGCAATGATTGGCACCGGCTATGTCGGGCTGGTGTCAGGCGTCTGTTTTTCGGATTTCGGCCATGACGTGATCTGCGTCGACAAGGACGCGGCCAAGGTGGCGCGGCTGCAGGCGGGCGAGGTTCCGATCTATGAACCGGGCCTGGAACAGCTGATGGAAAAGAACGTGGCCGCCGGGCGGCTGAGTTTCACCGATGATCTGGCAGCGGCGGTCGACGGGGCGGAGGCGGTGTTCATCGCCGTCGGTACCCCGACCCGGCGCGGCGATGGCCATGCGGATCTCACTTACGTGATGGCCGCAGCCGAGGAGATCGCCGCAGCGTTGACCGGCTATGCGGTGGTGGTGACCAAATCCACCGTGCCCGTGGGCACCAACCGGCAAGTGAAACAGGTGATTGCCAAGACCAGCCCCGCGGCAGACTTCGACGTCGCTTCCAACCCGGAGTTCCTGCGCGAGGGCGCGGCGATCGAGGATTTCATGAAACCCGACCGGGTGGTCGTCGGCGTGCAGAACGACCGCGCCGCCGAGGTGATGGCCGAGATCTATCGCCCGCTGTACCTGCGCGATTTTCCGATCCTGACCACCGATCTGGAATCAGCCGAGATGATCAAATACGCGGCGAACGCATTTCTGGCGGCCAAGATCACCTTCATCAATGAAATCGCGGGCCTCTGCGAACGGGTGGGGGCGGACGTCAAGGAAGTCTCCCGCGGCATTGGTCTCGACGGACGCATCGGCAACAAGTTCCTGCACGCAGGCCCGGGCTACGGCGGCTCTTGCTTTCCCAAGGATACCGCAGCGCTGGCGCGGATCGGCCAGGACCATGGCTTTCCGATGCGGATCACCGAGACGGTGATGCGGGTCAATGACGAGGTGAAAAGCCGCATGGTGGAAAAGCTGCGCGATGCCTGCGAGGGCTCGTTCAACGGCAAGACCGTGGCGGTGCTGGGCGTCACCTTCAAACCCAATACCGACGACATGCGCGAGGCCCCCAGTCTGACCATCGTGCCGGCCCTGGTCGGCGGTGGCGCCCGGGTACGGGTGGTGGACCCGCAAGGCCGCGCCGAGGGCGAAGCGCTGTTGCCCGGCGTCAAATGGGAAGACGACCCTTACAAGGCGGCGCAAAACGCCGACCTGGTGGTGCTGCTGACCGAATGGAACGAGTTCCGTGCCCTGGATCTGAAGAAGCTGGCCCGCAAAATGGCCCATCCGCGCATGGCGGACCTGCGCAACATCTATGCGGACAAAGCGGCCAAACGCGCTGGGTTCGAGACATATGTCGCGGTGGGCCGCGCCACCGGTGAATAGGCCCGGTTCGGACCAAATGTTTCGCGCGCGAAACATTTGGTCACCCATGCTGACCTAATTTAGCCTCTGATTTTTCGCAGACCCCAGAGACTAAAAAGGGCTTTTCCTCGGAAAAGCCCTTTGCATATTTCGGGAAGGCTGCAGGCTGACGCGGCCTGATTAGACTCTATTCAGAGCTTTTTCAGCCAGGCCTGCAGCGCCTCCACCAGCGCGGCGCTGACCCCGGGACCGCTGATCTCGATCTTCTGTTCGCTGGGGATATAGCCAAGGCGCACGTCTTTCGGCGCGGGCAGGGAAATCCGCTCGCCCGGTTGGGCGGCGTCCCAGTCATGCGCGCCACGCAGCCGCGGGCGGCTGACCAGCGGCTCGACCGGAGCCTTGGGGGCGGCAGGGGCAGAGGGTGCCTGTGCAGGGGAAGAAACAGACTCTGACACGGGAGATTTTTCAGGTTCCACCGCCAACAGCCCGGTCAGGATTGCCAGCTCGCTTTCGGCAGTGCTGCGGTCGCCGGCTTGCAACGCCTGTTTGGCGCGCTCGGCAAAGCCCGGGTCGGTCTCAATGGCACGGGCCAGCGCCAGGCCCAGTTTCTCGCTGATCGCGGTGGGGTGGAACAGCACCGCGTCCAGCGCCTCGACCAGGGTGACGAAGCTGCCGATCTTGGAGCGCTTGGCGCGGGTGGCATTGCCGAACAGCGTTTGCAGCGCATCCTTGCGGCGGCTGAACACGCCCTCGCGGCAGGCGCGCACGGCAATGCGGGCGCGCTCGTAATGGCTGAGGTTCACCCGGATCTCGTTTTCCTCGACCATCGCCACATAAGAGGCCTCGGCGCTGCCGGGACGGATCACCAGCGCCTTGATGGTGGCGAATGCAGGGTCTGACGTCTCGGCATAGAGTCTCTTCAGTGCGGTCAGGCGACGCCAGCCGGAGATCAGGCCATGGCTGCGCCCGCCGGACGTCTCTTCCAGCGGCACGACCTCGGCCGGGGTCTGCTGGCCGCGGCTGCGGATCGAGGCGATCAGCGCCTGCAGCTCCTCCGCGTCCTGTTCGATGCGGTCGCGCACCAGGTGGTTCTCGTCGATCGCCTCCAGCGGCAGCTCGGCGATCATCAGCCCCTTGGCGCGGGCGGTCTCCAGCACGCCGGACAGCTCCTGCAGCGCCGCCTGGGCGGAGGCATCCGACGCCACCTGGGCAATCGGCGCCGCCCCCACCGCGCCCGCGCTGCCAAGCGCCGGTCGGCCCGCCGGGGCCGGTGTCAGAAACCCGTCCTGCGCCGGGGAAAGCCGTTTGCGTTTTGCCATTGTCCTGTCCTTTGCCTCTGCCTGCCTGCGGGGCTGTCATGCTACCCTGAACATCTTGTCAGCGTGTTAGACCGCCGCGCGCTGGTCGCTCTCCTGTTGCAACGCCTCGCGCCGCCACACGCCGATCAGCAGCTTCTTGAAGGCGGCGTAGGTCTCGTCAAACGTCTCCCGCCCGCGGGCATAGGTCTCGCGGTTGAAGTCGCGGTAGTCGGCCTCGTAGATGCCCGAGACCTGCTCGCCGGCCTGGCCGATGAGGGCGGTGTAATCCTGTTTGTGGGGGCTGAGCACCCGACCCATATAGGCCTGCATCAAGGCCGCCAGCTCGCCCTGCTGGGCGCCGTCGTAACGGGTGATGACGGTGCGCACCGCATCCCATTCAAAGCTGATACCGGGCCGCCCCAGGGCGCGCGCGGCCAGGTTCTCGCCCTCCTCGATCGAGGCAAAGGTGGAATGCAGCATGTCAAAGAACCGCCCCGTGGAGTCGAACTCAAGGAAAGACGCGCCCATCGGCACCAACAGGATGTCGGCGGCCGACAGCCCGTTGATGGTGAGGTAGCCAAGCGCGGGCGGCGTGTCGATGAAGATCACGTCGTACTGGTCCAGCACGCCATCCGCCTCCAGCCGTTCGGTGAGCGCATCCCACAGCTTCCACGAGCGCGCCGCCATCCGCCAGACCGGGATCTGGAACTCCGCCCAGTACAGGTTCAGCTGGGCGCCGATCAGGTCGATGTTGGGCCAGTGGGTTTCCTGGATCACGTCCTGCGCGGTCATCTCCATCGCCGCATCCAAGGCGGCGTCCAGCGGCTGGGGGGCATCGCCCCGGTCGAGCCGGCGCTGATTCTCCAGCCGCAGATGTTCGCCGTAGTGGCGGGCCAGCAGCGGGAAGGCGGTTTGCCATTCGTCGTCGACGCGGCCACCGAAGATCGAGGTCATCGAGCCTTGGCTGTCGAGGTCGACCACCAGCACCTTGTAGCCGTCGAGCGCGGCCGACATCGCCAGATGCGCCGCGGTGGAGGTCTTGCCGACGCCGCCCTTGAAGTTGGCCACCGCCACCATCTTGGCGGGCAAGCCTTCGGGGCGGTAGGGCAGGTAGTCCTTGGCCTTGGATCCCTGGGCGGCGAAGAAGGCGCGCAGGCGCAGCACCTCGTCCAGCGTGAACCACTTGGCGCCGCCCTCGGTCTCGGAGCGGCCCTGGGGCAGGTCGGGGTTGGCCTTCAGCACGCGGCGGAAATGGGCCTGGGCGACGGGGATCAGATAGCGGGTGATCTCCCAGGTGGAGAACAGCCGCAGCGCCTTGCGGCCTTCTTCGTTAAGGCCGCGGCTGGCCAGATCGGCGCGCCCCTGCGCACAGGCGGTGGCGATGTCGGCAAAGCCTGCGGTGCTGGTCGGCGCATCCAGATCTGCTAGCGCGCTGTCCGGGTCGATGCTGAAATAGGGCGGCAGGCTGCTGCCGGGTTTTGCGCTGTCTTTCCTGTGGATATCGCGTGCCATGGTGGGGTGCCTGATGCTCTGCCTGATGTGATCGCACCGGGGGTGCGGCCCCCGGCGGTGTGCTGCGCCAGCGTCGATGTGCTGTCTTTTTTGTATAATACTCAAAAACATCGCACATGAAAGAGATATGCGCACAGCTTTTGTTTTTTCTAAGCAAATCCGGTGGTTGCAGCGGGCAAATTCGACCGGATCTGGAGCTGCTGAAAAACTTTTTCTGTTATTTATGAGTTATCTATTAGTTAGGGCAGCCATGGTGCGGCTGCAAAGCCCTTTTTTTGTGGGCGTTGAGGCTGGATTTTCGGGGGGTGGTGACTCTGAAACCCCGATGAAATGAATCCAAACCCCCGAGGGGGTGACTCTGATCCCCCGTTGCTGCGGCATGTGGATAACCTTAGGGTGGGCGTAATCAAAACCACGATAAAACGAGTCGCCGGATCGGGGCAGCAGATCCCGGCAGGCGGCAGAGCGGACACGGGCAGGCAGATGGCAGCAGAGCTGACAGCGGGAGCGATTCCGCCGGAAGGGCAGGGGGATTTTTTCCTCTGCGATATCTTCGGGGCGATCCCCAAGAACGACCTGGTGTCGATGGAACATCCGCTGTTCTCACTGTCCACCCGGCCGGACCGGCGCATCCTGAACTACCAGCACAATGGCGCCGAGATCACCGTCACCCCCAGCGTCAAGGGGCTGGCGACGATCCACGACAAGGACATCCTGATCTTCTGCATCAGCCAGCTGATGGCGGCGCTGAATGCCGGGCGGCAGGTCAGCCGCACGCTGCACCTAAAAGCGCATGACCTGATGGTGGCCACCAACCGCGAGACCTCGGGTGATGCCTATCGCCGCTTGCGCGAGGCGTTCGAGCGGCTGGCCGGCACCCGCATCACCACCAACATCATGACCGGCGGCCATGAGGTGACAACCGGCTTCGGCCTGATCGAGAAATGGGAGATCGTGCGCAAGGCCCGCGGTGGCAAGATGGTCAGCGTGGCGGTGACCCTGTCGGACTGGCTGTACCGGGCGGTGCTGTCGAAATCGGTGCTGACGCTGAGCCGCGATTACTTCCGCCTGCGCAAGCCGCTGGAGCGGCGCATCTATGAGCTGGCGCGCAAGCACTGCGGGCGGCAGAACAGCTGGCAGGTCTCGGTGGAGGTGCTGCTGAAGAAATCCGGATCCGCCAGCCCGCGGCGGGTTTTTCGCAAGATGATCCGTGACATGGTTGAGGCCCAGCCCCTGCCCGATTACGCGCTGGAGGAGCTGGAGGGCGACGTGATCCGCTTTACCCAGAAGGCGGCGGTGACCGAGGCGGCGCTGAGCGCGCCCAGCCTGAAGCCTGCCACCCTGGACGCGGCCCGCGCGCTGATGCCCGGGGCGGATGCCTATGCGCTGGAAGCGGAATGGCGCGCCATGTGGGTCCGCTCGGGCGCGCCGCGGCTGCGGCAGCCGGATGCGGCGTTTCTGGGCTGGGTCCGCAAACGCGCCGCGCGCTAGCCGACGGTATCGCCCGGTTGCGGCTGGGGATTTTGAGTATTTCGGACCAGAAAGAAACCGGCGCCGCAGGCCGGGGGCACCCGCGGAAAAGGACAGGTTTGCTGACCTTTTGTTTCGCGCGCGAAACATTTGGTCCGGTCCGGACCTTTTGGGCGGCTGCGTCGGCACGGGGGCCCCGCGCAATAGATCAGGCCCGCCCTGGCCAGTGGCAGCCGGGACGGGCCGGGTCAGGCGGCGGCGCTCCCCCCGGAGCCGCGGCCTGTGGACAGTGGCCTCCCCCTAGCCGCTGCCTTCCTTCAGCGCCTGCGACATGCTGGCCAGAACCGGGCTGATCAGATAGTCGGCCAGGGTCTGGCGGCCGGTCTCGATCATCGCCTGGGCGGGCATGCCGGGCAGGGCGCGCACATTGGGCAGGGCGGCCAGCTCCGCGTCCGCGATGCGGATATGCACCGGGTAATAGGCCTGGCCGGTGTTGGCATCGACGCTGCTGCCCGCCGCCACCATCACCACCTCGCCGCGCACCGGCGGGGTGGAGCGGAAGCTGTAGGCGGTGAGCTGCACCCGCGCCTGGCTGCCCATCGAGACCTCGTCGATGTCGGCCACCGCCACGCGGGTCTCCACCAACAGGCCGGCATTCTCGGGCATCAGCTCCAGCAGGGTCTGGCCCGGTTCCACCACCTGGCCCAGGGTGTTGATGTTGAGCCCCACCACCCGGCCATCACGCGGGGCGCGGATGGTCTGGCGCTCGGCCACGTCCCAGGTGGCATCCAGCCGCTGGCGCAGATCCAGCAGGCGCTCCTGCACCTCCTGGCTCTCGGAGGCGATGCGGGCGGCGCGGTCGCGTCCGGCCTGCAACTGGCGTTCCTGCATCTCGCCGATGCGCTCCTGCACGTTGCCGCGGTCGCTTTCCAGGGTGCCGAGCGTGCCGATCAGCCCGCTCTGCTGCATCTGGCGCTGGCTGATGCGGGTCTTGGGCACCAGGCCCTTCTCGAACAACCCGGCCAGATCCCCCAGTTCCTCCTGCACCAGCGCCAGCTGTTCTTCCGTGGCGCGGATGCGGGCATCGCGGCCCTTGAGCTGATCCCTGAGCTGGGTGATGCGGCCCGCGATGATGTCCATCTGGCCCTGATGCAGCGCCCGGTTGGAAAGCAGCAGATCATGCTGCACCGCCACCAGCTGCGCCAGGGCGGGGTTTGCGGCGATCAGCCGGGCCAGTTCCGGGTCGGGGGCCAGCGTGGGGCGGCCCGCCTGTTCCGCCGTCAACCGCGCCTGCTGCGCCAGCAGGCTGGCCAGCTGGCCGTTCAGGATCGCCAGCTGCGCCTGGATGCGGCGGCCGTCGAGCTGGGCAATCACCTGGCCTTCGGCGACGCGGTCTCCCTCGGCCACCTTCAATTCGCGTAAGATTCCGCCTTCGAAATGCTGCACCGCCAGCCGGTCGCCGGCCACGTTGAAGGCACCGGAGGCCACCACTGCGCTGGTCAGCTCTGCCTTGGTGGCCCAGAACACCAGCCCGCCAAACAGGCCAAAGCCGCAGACCACCAGCCACAGCACCAGCTGGCGCACCCGGGTGGGCGGATGTTTGGGCAGCACCACATCGGGGCTGTCGGAGCGCGGCATCAGGTTGCGAAAGCCCCCCTGCGGCGTCGGCGCGGCCGCTTGTGGGCGCGGGGTCGGGGGGCGGGTCTCATGGTCCACCAGGCTCATGCGCTTTCTCCTTTGGTCCGGGCGCCGTCGTTCCCTGTTTCCGGGCCAGCCTTGGTGCCGCGGTGGCGGAAGGGGGCGATCTTGGGATCGTCATGGGCCCGGCTGGGGGCCATCGGTTGCGCCGCCGCCTCGATCACCTGGCGGGCCTCGCCAAAGCGCATGATGCGGCCCTGCTGCAACAGGGCGGCGTGGCTGACCCGGCGCAACAGGCTGAGCCGGTGCGTCACTGCCACCACCACGGCGCCCCGGGCGCAGGCGGCCTCGATGGCGCGGGCCAGCGCCTCTTCGCCCTCGGGGTCGAGATTGGCGTTGGGCTCATCCAGCACGATCAGCTTGCGATTGCCAAAGAAGGCGCGCGCCAGGCCGATGCGCTGGCGCTGGCCGGCCGACAGGAACTCGCCGCGCGGGCCGACCGGGGCGTTGTATCCGCCGGGCAGGGCCAGGATCATCTCATGCACCTGCGCCAGTTTTGCCGCCGCCACCACGTCGGAGGCGCGGGCGTCGGGGTCCATCAGGGCGATGTTTTCCGCCACCGTGCCCTGGAACAGCTCCACCCGCTGCGGCAGGAAGCCGATATATTGGCCGATCTGCGCCGGATCCCAGTCGGTGAGCGCGGCATCGTCGATGCGGATATGGCCGCGCACCAGCGGTTGCAGCCCCGCCAGCGCATGGGCCAGCGTGGTCTTGCCGGCCCCCGACGGGCCGATCAGCCCCAGCGACTGGCCCGGTTTCAGATCCAGGGTGATGTCGAGCAGCAAGGGGTCGGGACGTCCCGGCAGCACCACGGTGGCATTTTCCACCGACAGATGGCCTTCGGGCGCGGGCAGCGGCAGCCGCTCCGGCGCATCGGCCAGATGGGCCAGGAAGGTGTTCAGCCGGTCTTGCGCGCCGCGCGCCTTGAGGAACGCGCGCCAGCCGGAGATCGACTGTTCCACCGGTGCCGCGGCGCGGCCCAGCAGGATCGAGGCGGCAATCATCAGCCCTGGTGTCAGCTGGTTGTTGATGACCAGCACCACGCCGACGCCCAGCACCGCGATCTGCAGCCCCATGCGCACGGCCTTGGCCAGCGAGGTCATCAATGCCACCCGGTCGGTGGCCAATGTGTTGAACACCAGCGCCGAAAACGCCTTGAGCTGCCAGCGCCCGATCATCGGGCCGGTCTTGCCCATGGCGTGGATGAGGCCTGCGTTCTGCATCATCTCCGCCACCGCGGCATTGGTATCATTGGCCTGGGTGGTGGCCTCCTCCATCGGTTTTCGCGCCGCCATCTCGCTGATCAGGCCAAGGCTGAACAACAGCGCCAGCCCCACCAGCGCCACCAGGCCCAGGACCGGGCTGAACAGGAAGATCAGCAGCAGGAACACCAGCGACCAGGGCGCATCCAGGAGCGCCAGGAACAGTGGGCTGGTGACAAAACCGCGCAGATCCTGGATGTCGCGGATCGGCTCGCCCGCGCGCAGGGCGGGCGGCAGGCGGCTGTCGAGCAGCCCTTCCAGAACGGCCGGGCTGAGCCGCGCCTCCAGCCGGGTGCCCAGGCGGGCCACCAGCCGTTGGCGGATCATGTCAAAGAGAAAAAAGAACACCAGCGCAAGGGCTGCGCCGGTGGTCAAAGCAATCAAGGTTGGAATGCTGCCCGAGGCCATGACCCGGGCAAACAGTTGCAGCATGTAGAGCGGCGCTGTCAGGACTAGGAGATTCACAAAGATGCTGGCCGTGAAGATGGCGGCAAGCACGCCCCGTTGCCCGTCAAATACCCGTCTTACCTTCATTGTCGTAGCCCCCCGGCTGCACGAAGTGAAGTTATGAAATCTGGAGAACAGCGCCCTGGTCCAAGGATGCAATCCTTGGCCGGGGACCAAATCGCTGTCCTGAACCAGGGCTGGACGGGCCCGGAGTGACCTCCGGACCCGCCGTTCCTAGGGCTCAGACGGCTTCTGGACCCCAGATGTTGTCGTAGCTGTCATCGAAGCCGGTGTCCGATGTCAGCACCCGGATCGCCTCGTAAGAGCCGGCATCCCCGGTGGTCACCGCGTTGATGCCGACGCCGCCGATCGGGATGGCGTCCTGGCCCAGCGAGGTGAACGGTGCCTCACGGCCGGTCAGGCCGAGAATGTTCACCGTGGCGCCGCCTGCGCTGATGCTGGTGTCGGTGCCGTTGTCGGTGACGGTGGCGCCGCCGCCGTCGAGGGCGCCGAAGGCATCCTGCGCCGAGGTGCCCAGGCCGCCGTCCACGTTGGTGACGCGGAACAAGAGCACGTCGTGGTCCTGGTCGATGTCGAAGTCCTTGATGGTGTCGGTGCCGTCGCTTGAGGCAAAGCTGGCGCCATCCCAGGTCAGGTCGATGATGAAGACATCCTTGCCGTCGCCGCCAAAGAGGCAATCATCGCCTTCGCCGCCTTTCAGCCAGTCATTGTCGTCATCGGTCCCGCCATACAGCGTGTCGTTGCCCGCGCCGCCATCCAGGAAGTCGCCGCCGGTGCCGCCGCCCAAGACGTCATCGCCGTTCTCGCCATAAAGGCAGTCGCGGTCGGCATCGCCGTACAGGGTGTCATTGCCTTCACCCCCCTGCAGCACGTCCTTGCCGTTGCCTCCGTGCAGCCTGTCGTTGCCGTCATTCCCATCCAGGAAGTCGTCGCCATTGTTGCCTTTGACGGTATCGTTGCCATTGCCGCCGTGGCCGACGTCATTGCCTTCGCCGCCGCACAGCTTGTCGCGACCTTCGCCGCCGTACATGGTGTCGTTGCCGGCATCGCCATACAGCTTGTCGTTCCCGTCTTCACCGAAAAGCCGGTCCTGATCATCGCCGCCCTTCAGGGTGTCGTTGCCATTGTCGCCATAGAGCGTGTCGTTGCCCGCATCGCCCTTGACGCAGTCGTCGCCCTCGTCGCCGTCGAGCACGTCATTGCCCTGGCGACCGGCCAGCCGGTCGTTGCCATCGCCGCCATGGCCATGGTCGTCGCCGCGACCGCCGATGATGACGTCATTGCCGCCTTCGCCGAACATGGTGTCATTGCCGGAGCCGCCACGGATGCGGTCATTTCCGTCCTCTCCGCCATCTTCAGGCGTGTAGCAGTCGGGGCAGTCGACGTCCTTCAGGCCACCGTTGTCCGCAAGCAGCGTCGCCTGCGGGCTGTCGTCTTCGTCGTCGCAGCAGTCCCAGTCGATGTCGTAGGAATGGTCGTCATCGCCCAGGTTGTCGCCGCTGTCGCCGAAGATCAGGTCCCCCTGAGCGCCGCCTTCCAGCACGTCGTTGTTGGAGCCGCCGCGCATGGTGTCATGACCGGCGCCGCCGTTGACGTCATCGCGGCCCGCGCCGCCATCCATCAGGTCGTTGCCACGGCCACCCTGCATCAGGTCGTTGTCGTCTTCACCGAACATGGTGTCGTCGCCGCCCTGACCATCCATGGTGTCGTTGCCGTCACCACCCAGCATGCAGTCGTCGCCGTCGACCTGCTCGTCCTTGTTGCCGGTGCCGCTGTCGGCGCCAAAATCAAGGTCGTCGTTCTGCGACTGGCGTTCGTCGCCGAACATCTCGTCGTCGCCGGTGCCGCCGATGACCAGATCATCGCCCAGACCACCTGACATGCGGTCATTGCCGCCCTGGCCATGCATCCGGTCGTTGCCGTCGCGGCCATACATGGTGTCGTCGCCGTCCTGGCTGGTCTCGCCGGACTGGCCGTTGTCGCCCCACATGCAGTCGTCGCCGCCTTCACCATCCATGCAGTCGTCGCCGAGCTCGCCATAGAGGTAGTCGCCGGCATCGCCATCGGCGGCGCTGTAATTGCCGTCGGCATCATCGCCGAAGATCACGTCATCGCCGGTGCCGCCAAAGACGCTGTCTTTGTGCTCGCCGCCGAGCAGGGTGTCATTGCCGGTTTCGCCGTCGATGTAATCGCAGCCCTGTTCGCCGTCGATCCAGTCGTCGCCGTCATCGCGCGGATCGGCCGGGTTGCCGATGCCGTCGGCATTGCCGCCGAACAGGTAGTCGTCGCCGGTGCCGCCGTAGATCTCGTCATGGCCGTTCTGGCCTTCGATGTAATCCTGGCCTTCCTCGCCATCGAGCCGGTTGTTGCGTTCGTTGCCGTAGATCGCGTCATCGCCATGGCCGGCCGAGGCATTGTCGCCGGCATCGTGGTCGTTGAGATCGATCACATTGCCGTCGGTGCCGCCCCACTCGGTGGTTTCATCGTTGTAGTCGGGATCGAACTTGTTGTCGCTGTAGCGGATATCACAGGTCGGATCACAGACCTGCCAGTCGGGGTTGAAGTCTCTCTTACCCATTGTAAACGTCCTCCTCATTAACTGTCCGGGGCAGGGCAGCGGTTGCTGCCTGGGTCCTGCCCCCGCCGGTGCCGCGGCCGCACAGGGCGGTTCGGCAAAAAGGCGAAACTATGCCTTATGGTGGTATTGCAGCCCAGATGCCGGGCCAGCGCTGCCCCCAAATGGGGACAAATTCAGTGTCTTATTCTGCGCGGCCGGGCCCAAAACCGGTCCAGTCGGTCAGGATCTGGCCGAGAGCCTGCGCCTTGTCCTGCAACGGGGCGTGCCACCAGGCACCGACCGCCAGGGCGGCACCGGCCAGAAGCGCCGCCGCCAGCGCCCCCCGCCAGCGGCGACGCGGCGTCGGCGCGGCTTGCGCCAGCGCCTCGGCCACCGCGGCCTTCAGCACCGGTTCGAACTCGATCCGCAGCGCGCCTTCCATCCGGTTCACCGCCTCTTCCAGCTGGTCGATGCGGGTGCTGAGCGCGGCGCGGTCAGCGGCTGCTTTCTGTTCGGCCTGGGCGCCGAGGCCGTCGTTCAGGGTCGCAAACATCTCCGCGATGCGCTTGTGCAGCGCCACCAGATCCGCCTGCGCCGCCAACGGCGGAGCGTCCGGCCCGCCCTGGCGCAGCGCATTGGCGATCTGCGCCAGCACTGCGGCGCTCAGCCGGGGCGGCTGGCCTGGGGTGGACTGGCCCTGTGCCGTTTTGCCCGGCGGCGTTTCCTCCTGACCGGAGTGGTCCAGGAGAGATTTCTCCTGGGTGGGTTGGTTGGCGGGTTTGTTGCGGGGCGCCTGGGCCTGCGCAGGTCGGGAGCTGCGAGCCCGCGCGTGCGCGGCTGGCGCGGGGCTGCCGGCTGGGGCGGGCGGCCCCTGCACCGGGGCTTCCAGCGTCAACTTGTTCATGACGCCCTCCCCAGCGAGGCCTGCCAGGTCAGCCGCTGCGCCATCTCGGCGCGGCCACCGGCCTGCATCTTGGCCAGCACCCGCTTGGCATAGGTGTTGAAGGTCTGTTCCTTGAGGCCCGCGATATGCGCCGCCTCGCGGTTGGTAAGCCCCAGCTGGATCAGCGCCGCCACCCGCGCCTCACAGGGGGACAGGCCCATTTTCTGGGCCAGCATCTCGATCCGGCTGCGGGCGGGCTGGCGCGGCAGGATCGCCACCACCAATGGTTGGTCTGCGCCGGCGCAGCGATAGCGGGTCAGCGAGACCGGCAGCCGCATGCCGCTGTGGCGGTCCTCCAGGAACAGGATCAGCTCGCGCGGCCCGACCGCCGGGCCGCGCTGCGAGCGGGCACATTCGGCCACCGCCGCATAAAACCCCGCGGTCTCGCCCGGGCTGGCGCAGCTGAGCCGCCCGCCGCGGTCGCTGAGCAGATCACCGCCGTCCAGCATGTCGCGGCCGGATTCGTTGCAGTGCAGCAGCTGCCCGGCGCCATTCAGCACCAGCACCGCCGCGTCGGTCTTCTTGGAGATGGTCCACAACAGCGCGCTGGTCACCGCCGCCTGGGTCTCGCCGGCCAGCTCGCGCAAGACATCCTCGCGCAGCACCGGCCAGATCGCCTGCAGGATGTCGCCGCAATGGGCATCATGCGGGCCGCCGTCCAGATGCAGCGCGATCAGATCCTCGCTGCCATCCTCGAAGCTGTGCGAGAACAGCGCCCAGCCCTGCCCCGCCAGAAGCTGGGCCGCCAGCGTCTCCGGCAGCCGCGCCGCCAGCATCCGCGCGGCGCTGCCGCCGGGCCGACGCAGGCGCAGCTGCCCGGCAGCGCCGGGGCTGAGCAAGCGCCGCAGCGCCCCCCCGGCGCTGTCGCAACAGCCGCCCCCCAGGGTTTCGGCGCTGGTCAGCACCGGCGCCCGGCGGTGGCCGGGCTGCACCAGTGCAAGCTGTGTCAGAGAAGAGATCTGCCTTTGAAGTGCCTTCGAATATAACAATTTGCCCGTCTGTGCGACGGTTGCATTCAACATACCCATGTTGCCCCCCGGCATGACATAATGAATGTCCTGAAGGTAGCACAGCGGCCCGAAGGGCAAACCGGGCAGAGGGGGTACGCCAAAGGCCGAGGCCAGCGGTCGGGGCGGCCCCGGAGAAGAGGCGATTACTACCATGGGGGTAGGGGGCCGCGGCCGGGCTGCACGATTCGACACGCCTGTGGTTGCTTTCGGCAAGCCTCAACAGTTCTTAAAATTGTGCGCGCCCCCCCCCGGAAACATTGCGTTTCCACCTTCGGAACAGTGCTGCGGCGGGCGCGGGCGGCTTTGGGATTGCGTGAAAAAACAGCGCGCTATCGCGATGGTTGCAGCCGCAGCCGGGCCATGCGGGTAAAAAGCCCTGCGCCGAGAGGCGAAGTTTCTTAACAATAAAGGATAGATTCGCTAGGGTTTAATCACCGCAATGCGCATCAGAAGTGTTTGAGCACCCCTCTGCGTGGCCCGGCCCAACGTGTTTTTTCCAGGCGTGTTCTGTTTTTGTCACGATCCGGAAACGGCGCTGTTTTGGCAGTGTCGGGGCATCGGGCGGCAGCTGGGGACAGGGATCCAAGGAGCGTGGACGCATTGCAAAAATCCAGCAGCCCGCGGGGGTGGGCTGTCGGCAAAATTGCGCTCTTGGGGGGACGGTCCGGATGCAAGATCCGGCCATGTTACGAGTAAGGGAGTTTTTATGCCTGTTCACGTTGTGGGGGAAAGCAGGCTTCTCAGGGACATGTTTCTGTCCATCTGCGAAGCCCATGATTATGTCACCGGACAATGCTGCGGCACCTTGGCGGAATTGCCGCCGCTGCCGCAGCAGGATCTGGTTCTTTATTACAGCCATGACACCGGCGCCGGGCTGGAGGCGGCGCTGCAGGGGTTTCGCGCCCGCAACGGCGCGGTGCATCTGATCCTGATCACTGGCGACGATTGCGCGCCGGCCGAGCAGGCCGGGTTCAGCCAATACGCCGAGGCGGTGATCCCGGAACGCAAATCCGCCGATGCGCTGATCGCCGCGCTGCAGGTGGTGCAGGACGGCTATCGCATCGTGCTGCCCGACAGCGCCAATGCGCAGATGACGGTGCAGCGCCAGCCGGCCCAGCCGCGCAACGGCCCGACCGCCAACGGCCACGGGCTGTCGGAGCGCGAACAGCTTATCCTGGCCAAGCTGACCGAAGGCTCCACCAACAAGAGCATCGCCAATGAGCTGGGCATCTGCGAGGCGACGGTGAAGGTGCATCTGCGCACCTGTTTCCGCAAGATCGGCGCCAAGAACCGCACCCAGGCGGCGCTCTGGGCCTCGGAACGGCTGCCACGGCCGCATTAGCCGCCGCCCGGCAGACCACCGCCAGGCGCGCCCGCGCCTCGACCCGGCATGGTCCGGGGAACCCCGGCCGCGGGTGCGGCGTTGAGGTGCCATGTTCTATGCATTGATCGGCCTTTGCCTGCTGATAGCGGTGTGTTTTGATTTCCTGATCACGACGGTTGCCATCACCGACAGGAAATTGCCCTCGCGGCGGGTCTCCAGGGGCACCTGGCGACTGCTGAAACACGTGCTTCCGAAAACACCCGGCGGGCGCACCCTGATCGGGCCGCTTGTCATGGCCTCAATCGGGGCGTTCTGGATCTTGACCACGGCTGTGGCCTGGCTGCTGATCTTCCAGGCCTCGGAGACATCCGTGGTGCTTTCCAGCGCGCAGCAGCCTGCGGGCTGGCTGACGGACCTCGGTTATGTGGGAGAAGCCCTGTCCACCCTCGGCGGCGGCAAAACCGAGCCGGGATCCACCGTCTGGGAGCTGGCCACCGTGCTGGTCGGGGTGAATGGCATGATCGTGCTGACGCTGTCGGTCAGCTTCGTGCTCAACACCACGCAAACCGTTGCCGCCGGACGCGCCTTCCTGGCCCATACGGCCGCCATGCAGGCCATGGGCGGCCGACCGGGCGAGGATCTGAAGCCGCTGGCCGATCTGGTGTCCGATCTCAACAGCGTGCCCCATGCCTTGTATTACTCCGCCTCCGACCCCGCCCTGCGCCTGCCGCAGGGGCTGGAGCGCTTTGCCGCCTGGTGGGCGGAGCAGAGGGGAAATCTCACCGGTCTGCGCGTCATCCTGAAAGGCCTGCCGAATTTCGCGCCCTCGGAAGACGCCAGTGACGCGGCCTTCCTGTCCGAGCTCAGGGACTGGTCACAGAACTTCGTGTTCTGATCCGCGGCCCGGAAGGGGCCGCGGCAGTCCTGGCCGCGGCCTCCGGGTCAGTTGATCTTGGAAATCGCCAGATGCGTCAGCTTGCTGTTGGCCGCCTTCTCCTGGTCCAGAATGGAGGTCAGCAGATCATGCGCTTCCTCGTGGCCCAGTTCCTTGGCCCATTCGCGCAGCGTGCCGTAGCGGGCGATCTCGTAATGCTCCACCGCCTGGCAGGCCGCGATCAGCGCGGCGTTCTTGCCATCACCGGTGGCTTCCTTCATCAGCCCTTCGGTTTCCTTGATCAGCCCCTCGATCGCGTCGCATTTCTCGCCCGAGGCTTCCTCGCCGATGGACTTGAACACTTTCTTCAGCGTCTCGACCTGGCCCTTGGTCTCTTCCAGATGCTCGCCGATGGCATCCTTCAGCGGCTTGCCATTGGCCGCTTCCTGGACGTCGGGCAGCGATTTCACCAGCTTGTTCTCGGCGTAGTAGATGTCTTGGAGGGTGTGCAGGAATACGTCGTTCAGCGTCTTCATGAGTAGATCCTCTCTGATATGTATCTGGCCTGCGCCTGAGATGCACAGCGGGCCCCGGTCGGGCAGGATCCAGGCCAGGGAGCCAGTACAAAAGGAACGCGGCGCCGCCTGCTGGTGTTCCCGGAAATCAACGCCGCGGCGCGCAGATCCCGCAATTGCGTCTGAGGCGCAGGTCGGGCGCAGGGGAGGCGGCAGCCGGTGCAGACAGTCGGCAAGCGTTTCAGGGCGGCGGCCCGGGTGGGCCGCGCCTCCGGTTCAGATCCTGATATGCTGCGCCTCCGGTTCAGATCTTGATGTGCCGCGCCTCCGGCACGAGTGAATTGATCCGGGCAATATGCTCCGGCAGGCAGCGGGACAGGAAATCGTATTTTTCCAGCACATGGGCGCGGGCGTTGGGGCCCAGATGGGCGTAATCGCCGGAATTGGCCAGCACATCCGCCACCTGGTCGGCCAGCTTTTCGGGGCTGAAGAAATCCACCAGCAGGCCAGTCTCGCCATGGGCAATCGCCTCGCGCACCGGCGCCACATCGGCGCCCACCACCGTCGCCTGCATCGCCATCGCCTCCAGCAGGGACCAGCTGAGCACGAAGGGCATGGTCAGATAGATATGGCAGCGGCTCAGCTGGATGATGCGGCAGAGATCGGGGTAGGGCACCTTGCCCAGGAAATGCACCCGGCTCCAGTCGACGCTGTCGCCCAGCTCCTCCTCCATCTCGCCGCGCAGGCCACCGGGGTGTTTGCTCTCAGACCCATAGGAGGTGTCATTGCCGCCGATCATCAGCACCCGCGCCTTGGGGCGCTGCGCCTGGATCCGGGGCAACGCGCGCATCATGATGTGAAAGCCGCGGGCGCGCTCCATGTTGCGGGCGATATAGGTCACCACCTCGTCGTCGCGGCTGAGCGGGCGCCCGAGCCGCCCCAGACCGATGGTCGCCTCGGGATCCGGGCGCAGCCGGTCGGCGCGGATGCCGTCATGGCACAGATACATGCGGTCGTGGAAGCTGGTGGGAAAACGGTCGCGCTGCCAGGCGGTGGGCACATGGCCCAGATCGACCTGTTCAATGCTGGCATAGGGCACCGCGTTGCGGGACTCGGCAAAGAAATAGGCCTGGTCATTGGCCGGGTTTTCCGGATCAAACCCCACCAGACCGCCGCTGGTGCGGTAGAAATATTCAAAGAAGCCGATGATCGGCACATCGGGGTAGGGGTCCTTCATGTACATCAGCTCCCCCCAGCCGGTGTGGCCGATGATGATGTCGGGGGTAAAGCCTGCCTCTTTCAGCTGCCGCGCCGCCAGCGCCGCGCCAAGGCCCGCGCCCGCCGCCGCCTCCCAGTCCTTGGACAGGCCGAAGGCGTCCTTGGCGGGGGTGCGAAAGGGTTTGTAGGTGGCGGTCTTGATGCCCGGCAGATGCACGTCATTTCGCCGGGTCAGGAAAACGATCTCATGGCCGCCCTGCGCCGCCAGCCAGGGCGCAAGCTCCCGGTACTGGCCGGGCATGTTCTGATGCACAAACAGGATTTTCATGGGCCCATGCTTGCCGGGGGCCGCGGCGGGATGCAAGCGGTCGCGGCAGACCGGAGGTCGCTTGCCGCCGCTCTGTTGCGCCGCTGCCTGCGTCGGCGTAGGAGTGTGGGAAAGGCAGCTGCCGGGAATTTGGGGCGCAAGCGATGAAGATAGAAGAGACAGGATTGCCGGGACTGAAGGTGCTGACCCCGGCGCGGTTCGGCGACGCGCGCGGCTTTTTCAGCGAAAGCTGGAGCCGGCGACGGATGCAGGAGGCAGGCATCGATCTCGACTTCGTGCAGGACAACCACTCGCTGTCGGCTGCCACCGGCACCCTGCGCGGTCTGCATTTCCAGGCGCCGCCCCATGCCCAGGACAAGCTGGTGCGCTGCGGCCGCGGCGCGCTGTTCGACGTGGCGGTGGATATTCGCAAGGGCTCGCCCAGCTATGGCAACTGGTTCGGCATCGAGCTGACCCCGGAAAACGGCAAGCAGCTCTTGGTGCCCACGGGGTTCCTGCATGGCTTCATCACCCGCGCGCCCGACACCGAGATCCTGTATAAATGCACCGATTATTATGCGCCCGAGTGCGACGGCGCAGTGGCCTGGGACAGCTGCGGCATCGACTGGGGCTTTGACGGCCAGCCGGTGCTGTCCGACAAGGACGCCGCGGCGCCGCGGCTGGCCGATTTCGACAGCCCCTTCACCTGGGAAGGATAAGAGATGAAACTTCTTGTGACTGGCGGCGCCGGCTTTATCGGATCAGCCGTGGTGCGGCTGGCGGTGGCGCGCGGCCACCAGGTGGTGAATGTGGATGCGCTCACCTATGCCGCCTGCCTCGACAATGTGGCCGAGGTGGCGGACAGCCCCGACTATGCCTTTGAGCAGGCCGACATCCGCGATCGCGCCGCATTAGACACTGTTTTTGCGCGCCACCAGCCCGATGCGGTGATGCATCTGGCCGCCGAGAGCCATGTGGATCGCTCCATCGACGGGCCGGGGGATTTCATCGAGACCAATATCACCGGCACCTATCAGATGCTGGAGGCGGCGCGCAAATACTGGGAACAGGCGGGCAAGCCGGAAGGCTTCCGCTTCCATCATATCTCGACCGATGAGGTCTATGGCAGCCTGCCCGCAGACCCTGCGGTGATGTTCACCGAAGAGACGGCCTATGATCCGCGCTCGCCCTATTCCGCGTCAAAAGCGGCGAGCGACCATCTGGTGCGAGCCTGGGCGGAGACCTATGGCTTGCCGGTGGTGCTGACCAATTGCTCCAACAACTACGGCCCCTATCATTTCCCGGAAAAGCTGATCCCGGTGGTGATCCTGAACGCGCTGGCCGGACAGCCGCTGCCGATCTACGGCGATGGCTCCAACGTGCGCGACTGGCTCTATGTGGAGGACCACGCCGATGCGCTGCTGCTGGTGGTGCAAAAGGGCGCGCTGGGGCGGTCGTATAACATCGGCGGCGAGAATGAGCGCAGCAATCTTGAGCTGGTTGAGACGCTCTGCGCCATTCTGGACCAGAAACGCCCCCGCGAGGATGGCAAACCCTACAAGGAGCAGATCACCTTCGTCACCGACCGTCCGGGCCATGACGCGCGTTACGCGATCGACCCCAGCCGCATCCGCGAGGAGCTGGGCTGGCGGCCCAGCGTGACGGTCGAGGAAGGGCTGGAGCGCACCGTGCAATGGTATCTGGACAACGAGCCCTGGTGGCGCGCGTTGCAGGACCGCGACGGCGTCGGCCAGCGGCTGGGCACCGGCAAGTGATGGCGTTCCGGGCGGAAAGCCTACTCCTCTCCCGGCGGCACAGCCGCCTGCCGGGCCGCGGGACGGGAGTATTTGGGGAAAGATGAAACGGAGCGGGGACTGAGCCTTATGAGCATTCTGGTGTTTGGTGAGACCGGCCAGCTGGCGCGGGAGCTGGCAGCGCATGAGGGCGTCACCTGTCTGGGCCGCGCGCAGGCGGATCTGAACCACCCGGCGGCCTGTGCCGCCGCGATCCGCGAGGCCCGGCCGCAGGCGGTGATCAACGCCGCCGCCTACACGGCCGTCGACCGCGCCGAAGACGAAGAGGTGCTGGCCAATATGATCAACGGCACCGCCCCCGGTGCGATGGCGATGGCCTGCAAGGAACTGGGCATCCCCTTTGTCACGGTCTCCACCGATTACGTGTTCGACGGCAGCGGCACGGCCCCCTGGCAGCCCGGCGCGGCACCGGCCCCGCTGAACGCCTATGGCCGCTCGAAACTGGCGGGCGAAGAGGCGGTGCGCGCGGCGGGCGGGGTGCATGCGATCCTGCGCACCTCCTGGGTGGTCTCGGCGCATGGCAGCAACTTCGTGAAAACCATGTTGCGGCTGGGCCGCGCGCGGGAGCAGCTGTCCATCGTGGCGGATCAGATCGGCGCGCCGACGCCCGCGCGCGCCATTGCCGCCGCCTGCCTGGAGATCGCGCGGCAGCTGGCGGCGCATTCGGAAAAATCCGGCACCTACCACCTGGCCGGGGCGCCCGAGACCAGCTGGGCGGGCTTTGCGCGGGAGATCTTTGCCCAGGCGGGTGTTGCCTGCGCGGTGGAGGATATTGCGACCTCCGCCTATCCGACCCCGGCGTCACGGCCGCTGAACTCCAGGCTCGATTGCACCACGTTAGAGACTGTTTTTGGCCTGTCGCAGCCGGACTGGCGCGCGGGCCTCAAGGATATTCTGAAAGAACTGGGAGAGATCGCATGAGCGCAAGAAAAGGCATCATCCTGGCGGGCGGATCGGGGACCCGGCTCTATCCGATCACCATGGCCGTCTCCAAGCAGCTGCTGCCGCTGTATGACAAGCCGATGATCTACTACCCGCTGAGCGTGCTGATGCTGGCGGGGATCCGCGAGATCTGCATCATCACCACGCCGCAGGACCAGGAGCAATTCATCCGCCTGCTGGGCGATGGCAGCCAATGGGGGGTCGAGCTGACCTATGTGGTGCAACCGAGCCCTGATGGTCTGGCACAGGCCTTCATCCTGGCGGAGGCGTTTCTGGATGGCGCGCCGTCGGCTCTGGTGCTGGGCGACAATGTGTTCTTTGGTCATGGCCTGCCGAAACTGCTGGCGGCGGCGGATGGTCAGGCGTCGGGTGGCACCGTCTTCGGCTACCACGTGGCTGATCCCGAACGTTACGGGGTGGTGGATTTCAATGCCGACGGCACCGCCCGCGAGATCATCGAGAAGCCGCCCGTGCCGCCGTCGAACTATGCGGTGACGGGGCTCTATTTCCTGGACGGCTCGGCGCCGGAGCGGGCGCGGGCGGTCAAGCCCAGCCCGCGCGGCGAGCTGGAGATCACCGATCTGTTGCAGAGCTACTTGAATGAGGGCGCCCTGCGGGTCGAGACCATGGGCCGCGGCTATGCCTGGTTGGACACCGGCACCCACGGGTCCTTGCTGGATGCGGGCAATTTCGTGCGCACATTGCAGGAGCGCCAGGGGCTGCAGACCGGCTGCCCGGAGGAAATCGCCCATGAGCAGGGCTGGATTGATGACGGGCAGCTGCAGGCGCGGGCGGAGAAATTCGCCAAGAACGCCTATGGCGCTTATCTGGAGCGGCTGCTGCGCTAGACCTCCCCGCCGCTGGTGTGGCGGCGGCAGGGCGCCCTCCGCGCCTGCGCGCTCAGGCGGAGCTGCAGGCGGGTACGCCCATGCGGATGATCTGGCTGCCCTTGATCTTGTAGACCCCGGAGAGCCGGTTGCGCCCCTCGGCCATGAACCAGTCGCGCAGCGGTTTGGGGTAGTACTTTGCCATGACTTGGCTGAAATGGTCGAAATCCTTCTGCGCCAGGCGGTGGCCGCTGCGCGAGGGGCCGTGGAAGCCGAAGGTGGTGTTGGGGTCCACGCAGGCCCCCGGCAGGCCAAGGAACATGGTGCAGGTGGAATAGCAGACCCGGCCGCGGATCTCGACCCGCACGTTGTTGCGCTGCAGGGTGTTCAGCTCGATCAGCCGGTCATGCAGATAGCCGCCGCGATCACTGCCCACCACATAGGCCTGCTGGGCCCCGGCCGTCGCGGGCAGCAGCGGCAGCAGCGCAAGGCCCAGCACGGCGGCGGGGCGGGCGCGTCCCAACAGGACTGCCGCCGATGAGGCGATTTTCTGGGCCAGCATGGTCAGTCCTCCAAAGCGTTAACAGGCATTGAAGTCTGATTAAGAAACCGTTGCGGGATCGCCGGGCTGAGGATGTGGCGAAAATTGGCCCCTTGTCAAAAATTTATCGATAGGTTTCGGAAAGTCCGACGCGTCGTGTTCATCAGCTGTGGAGGCGAGAAGCCGATGTGCCGTGGGGATAGCGAGGCACGGTGCAGTGTCGGACAAGGCGCGATATATCGGCTTGCCGGACGACGGCAGCCTGTGAAAGCTGCAATCTCTCGATCGCTTTCTACCGGTCCATCGCGGTTCAGCTTTCGCGGAAGGCCTTGTTGAAATAATCGGCCAGCGGTTTGACCAGATAGGCAAGTGGGGAACGTTCGGCGGTGCGGATGTAGCTTTCCACCGGCATGCCGGGGATCAGCACCGTGCCCGCGGGCAGGCGGCCACGCTCGCCGGGGTTCAGCTCGATCTCGGCCCGGTAATAAGAGACCCCGCTGCCCTGATCCTCAAACGCATCTGCGGACACCTGGGTGACATGGCCGAACAGCTCCGGCGTCGAGCGTTGGTCCAGCGCCGAGAAGCGCAGCGTCACCTGCTGGCCGGTGAACAGCTGGTCGATGTCGGTCGGCGCCACCTGCGCCGCAATCACCAGCGGGCGGTCCTGCGGCACCAGATACAGCACCGGGTCCGCCGCGCGGATCACCGAGCGCGGCGTCTGCACCTGCAGCCCGTAAACGATGCCCGAGACCGGCGCGGTGATGTCCAGCCGCTCCAGACGCTGGCGCAGCGAACGACGGGTCTCCGCCAGCTCCACCTCCTGATAGCGCAGGTCGCGCAGCCGGGTGATTGCCTGCTCGCGGCGGTCGCTGTCGAGCTTCAGGATCTGGATGTCGATTTCGGTAATGCGGCCCTCGGCCTGCGCCTCGGCGGCGACCAGCTCGCCCAGCTGGCCATCCAGATTGGCCTGGGTGCGGCGCAGGTTCAGCACGGTTGTCGCCTGCGCCAGTCCGCGATCCAGCAGCGACTGCTGGTTGCCCAGTTCCTCCTCGATCAGCGTCAGTTGCAGCTCCATCGAGTTCTGCTGCGCCTGGATACCGCGGATCTGCTCTTCGATCTGCCCGCGGCGTTTCGCCAGCTGGTCGATCTCCCGGGCGGTGGTTTCCTTGCGCGCCTGGAACAGGCGGCGCTGGCCTTGGACCAGATCCATGACGTCCGGCTGGGTCTCCGCCGCTGCCAGCAGCTCCGGCTCAAAGGTGATCTGCGCCGCCTCGTCGCGCTCTGCCTCCAGCCGCCCGCGGCGTGCCATCATTTCGAACAACTGGCCTTCGACGATGACCAGCTGCGAGGCGAGCTCCGTCGCGTCGAGCCGGATCAGCGTGTCGCCCTCGGCCACGGTGTCGCCCTCGTCGACCAGAATCTCGGCCACGATGCCGCCGTCCAGATGCTGCACCACCTGACGGTTGCGGTCGACCTCGATGCGCCCCGAGGCCACCACCGCGCCGGAAATCGACGACATCACGGACCAGGTGCCAAAGCCGCCGACCAGCACCAGCAGGGTCAGCAGCCCCAGGATCAGCGGCCGCCGCGCGGACCATTGGTTTGCGGGGGTCATCGCACACCTCCGGTGCCGGTGGACTGGCGGATGTTCTGATGGTTGGCGACCATTTCCTGCAACACCTTGTCTTTGGGGCCAAAGGCCGTCTGGGTGCCCTGATCGACCACCAGCAGCATGTCGCATTCCTGAATTGCCGCCGGACGGTGCGCCATGATCAGCACCGAGCGCCCCTCGGCCTTGATCTGCTTGATCGCCTGGTTCAGCGCGATCGAGCCTTCGTTGTCGAGGTTCGAGTTGGGTTCGTCCAGAATCACGATCACCGGATCATCGTAAAGCGCCCGCGCCAGGCCCACCCGCTGCATCTGCCCACCCGACAGCCGCCCCCCGGAGGCGGTGACGCGGGTGTCATAGCCCTCGGGCAGTTTCAGGATCATCTCATGCGCGGCGGCCTTGCGCGCGGCGGCGACCACCTTTTCGGGATCGGG
>NZ_JBVYHB010000022.1:0-60437 GCF_056033425.1 Leisingera sp. SA32
AAGACCACGCTGACCGCAGCGATCACCAAGTACTTCGGTGACTTCAAAGCCTACGACCAGATCGACGGCGCACCGGAAGAAAAAGCCCGCGGCATCACCATCTCCACCGCCCACGTGGAATATGAGACCGAAGCGCGTCACTACGCCCACGTCGACTGCCCCGGCCACGCTGACTATGTGAAGAACATGATCACCGGTGCGGCGCAGATGGACGGCGCGATCCTGGTTGTGAACGCCGCCGACGGCCCGATGCCCCAGACCCGCGAGCACATCCTGCTGGCGCGTCAGGTTGGCGTTCCGGCCCTGGTTGTCTTCATGAACAAGGTTGACCAGGTCGACGACGAAGAGCTGCTGGAGCTGGTGGAAATGGAAATCCGCGAGCTGCTGTCGTCCTACGACTTCCCGGGCGACGACATTCCGATCATCGCAGGCTCCGCGCTGGCGGCGATGGAAGGCCGTGACCCGGAAATCGGCGAAAACAAGATCAAAGAGCTGATGGCGGCCGTGGATGAGTACATCCCGACCCCCGAGCGCGCGGTTGACCAGCCGTTCCTGATGCCGATCGAAGACGTGTTCTCGATCTCTGGCCGCGGCACCGTTGTGACCGGCCGTGTCGAGCGTGGCGTGATCAATGTTGGCGACAGCATTGAAATCGTTGGCATCAAAGACACCACCACCACCACCTGTACCGGTGTGGAAATGTTCCGCAAACTGCTGGACCGTGGTGAAGCAGGCGACAACATCGGCGCCCTGCTGCGCGGCATCGACCGTGAGTCGGTTGAGCGTGGCCAGGTTCTGTGTAAGCCGGGTTCGGTGACTCCGCACACCAAGTTCGAAGCCGAAGCCTACATCCTGACCAAGGAAGAAGGCGGCCGTCACACGCCGTTCTTTGCGAACTACCGTCCGCAGTTCTACTTCCGCACCACCGACGTGACCGGCACCGTGACCCTGCCGGAAGGCACCGAGATGGTGATGCCGGGCGACAACCTGAAGTTCGAAGTTGAACTGATCGCGCCGATCGCGATGGAAGACGGTCTGCGTTTCGCCATCCGCGAAGGCGGCCGCACCGTTGGCGCGGGCGTCGTTTCCAAAATCACCGAGTGATCAGGTTTCCTGATTGATTGATGGGAAGGGCGCCCTTGCGGCGCCCTTTTCTTTGTGTTCCGCGCCCTCATGACGGGGGTGGTGGAAAAGCTTCCGGAAGGCGATTGTTTTCCTCCGTGCCCCTTGCCACACAGTCTTATCACGCGTATAGGGCGCGAGTTCGCCTTGTGCGAACAGGGGCGGGGTGATTCCCGCCTTTTGGGTTCGAAGAGGGGTTGCGGTGGTCGCAGGCCCTCCTCTCAACCTCAACGCCTGACAATAAGGCTGTACGATGCAAAGCCAAAACATCCGTATCCGGCTGAAGGCATTTGACTATCGCGTGCTGGATGCTTCCACGCAAGAGATCGTCAACACTGCCAAGCGGACCGGCGCCCAAGTACGTGGCCCGATCCCGATGCCGAACAAGATCGAAAAATTCACTGTTCTGCGTGGTCCCCACGTTGACAAGAAATCCCGCGATCAGTTCGAGATCCGCACGCACAAGCGTCTTCTCGACATCGTCGACCCGACACCGCAGACCGTGGACGCGCTGATGAAGCTCGACCTGGCCGCCGGCGTTGACGTCGAAATCAAGCTGCAATCGTAAGATCGGAGGGTATAGATTATGCGTTCCGGTATTATCGCAAAGAAAGTCGGCATGACCCGGCTGTTCCTCGAAGACGGCAAGCAGATCCCTGTGACCGTTCTGTCGCTGGACGGCCTGCAGGTTGTTGCACAGCGCACCGAGGAAAAGGACGGCTACACCGCCGTTCAGCTGGGTGCAGGGTCCGCCAAGGCAAAGCGCACCAGCCAAGCCATGCGCGGTCACTTCGCAGCAGCCAAGGTTGAGCCCAAGCGCAAGCTGGCTGAATTCCGCGTTCCCGCGGAAGGTCTGATCGAAGTCGGCGCCGAGATCTCGGCCGAACACTTCCTGACGGGTCAGAAAGTGGACGTGACCGGTACCTCGATCGGTAAAGGTTTCGCAGGTGCCATGAAGCGTCACAACTTCGGTGGTCTGCGCGCCTCGCACGGTGTGTCGATCTCGCACCGTTCGCACGGTTCGACCGGTCAGTGTCAGGATCCGGGCAAGGTCTTCAAAGGCAAGAAGATGGCTGGCCACATGGGCGCTGCCCGCGTGACCACCCAGAACCTGGAAGTGGTGAAAACCGACGCCGAGCGCGGCCTGGTCTTCATCAAGGGCGCCGTTCCGGGCCCGAAATCCGGCTGGGTTACCGTCAAGGACGCCGTGAAGAAGAAAGCCCCCGAGGGTCTGCCTTTCCCGGCCGCTCTGAAAACTGCGGAAGCTCCCGCGGAAGGTGGTGAAGCATGAAACTTGACGTGATCAAACTCGACGGCGGCAAGGCTGGCGACATCGAGCTGTCCGAAGACCTGTTCGGTCTGGAGCCGCGTGCGGACATCCTGCACCGTGTGGTCCGCTGGCAGCGCAACAACGCGCAAGCCGGTACCCACAAGGTGAAGACCCGTTCGGAAACCTCCTACTCGACCAAGAAGATCTATCGCCAGAAGGGCACCGGCGGCGCGCGCCACGGTGACCGTAACGCGCCGATCTTCCGCAAGGGTGGTATCTACAAGGGTCCGACCCCGCGTTCGCACGGCCACGAGCTGACCAAGAAGTTCCGCAAGTTGGGCCTGCGCCACGCGCTGTCCGCCAAAGCCAAAGCGGGTGAACTGGTCATCATCGAGGACGCCGCAGCCGAAGGCAAAACCGCCGCCCTGGCCAAGCAGGTGAAAAACCTGGGCTGGAAGCGCGCGCTGATCATCGACGGTTCTTCGGTCAACGAAGACTTCCTGAAAGCGTCGCGCAACATCGAAGGTCTGGATATCCTGCCGACGATGGGTGCAAACGTCTATGACATCCTCAAGCGTGACACCCTGGTGCTCACCAAAGCGGGTGTCGAAGCACTGGAGGCTCGCCTGAAATGAGCGCGAAGGCAGAACACTACGACGTGATCCGCAAGCCGATCATCACCGAGAAATCCACCCTGGCGTCCGAAAACGGCGCCGTGGTGTTTGAAGTGGCGATCGACAGCAACAAGCCGATGATCAAGGAAGCTGTTGAAGCTCTCTTTGGTGTAAAGGTGAAAGCGGTCAACACCACCGTCACCAAGGGCAAGGTCAAGCGTTTCCGCGGCCAGCTGGGCCGTCGCAAAGACGTCAAGAAGGCCTATGTGACCCTGGAAGAAGGCAACACCATCGACGTGTCCACCGGACTCTGAGATCAGGTTGCCTGAGAATTGAGAAGGCCCTCGCGATAGCGGGGGCCTTTTCGTATTTCCAGAGGTGTTAGCGGTCTGTGACCGCAGTGTTGCTCGCGCTTGGGCCGTCATTTGAACGCGTCGTGTCGAGTAATGTTGCCAGCTGCATTCACACTTTCGGCTTCATCTCGTGGGGGGAAGTGGTTCGCGGGTTTCGCGGAAACAGGCCAAACGACGTCCCCAGACGTTCGCGCTCCACGTGCCGATAGCGCTGCCGTCAGGCATTGCGCCTTTGACTGGGCCGTCAGCAACTCTTCCCCATTGCCACCTGCCCACGACTCTGCTAAGCCGCACCAATCCTGCACACCCCGGATTCGTTCCGGGGTTGTTACGTTTGTCAGGATGCATGAACTCTGGGACCTTAGGGGCCCTATAACTCAGGCACCTACGGGGGCCTTAAACATAGCTGGGCCAAAGAAAATAACCTAAGGCTCGGCACGCTAAACGGAAGACAGAAAGCATGGCACTCAAGTCGTATAAGCCGACGACGCCGGGCCAGCGTGGGCTGGTTCTGATCGACCGTTCGGAGCTTTGGAAAGGGCGTCCGGTCAAGTCTCTCACTGAGGGTTTGACCAAATCGGGCGGCCGGAACAACACCGGACGGATTACTTCCCGCCGCCGTGGTGGCGGCGCAAAACGTCTCTACCGGATCGTTGACTTCAAACGGAATAAATTTGATGTCGCCGCAACCGTCGAGCGCATCGAGTATGACCCCAACCGCACAGCCTTCATCGCACTGGTGAAGTATGAAGACGGCGAGCAGGCCTACATCCTGGCGCCGCAGCGTCTGGCAGTTGGTGACAAGGTCATCGCCTCCGCAAAGGCCGACATCAAACCGGGCAACGCAATGCCGTTCTCGGGCATGCCGATCGGTACCATCGTTCACAACATCGAGATGAAGCCAGGCAAAGGCGGCCAGATCGCCCGCGCAGCTGGTACTTATGCTCAGTTTGTTGGTCGTGACGGTGGCTACGCCCAGATCCGCCTGTCCTCGGGTGAACTGCGCCTGGTGCGTCAGGAATGCATGGCCACCGTTGGTGCCGTGTCCAACCCCGACAACTCCAACCAGAACTACGGTAAAGCCGGTCGTATGCGCCACAAAGGCAAGCGTCCGAGCGTCCGTGGTGTGGTCATGAACCCGATCGATCACCCGCACGGTGGTGGTGAAGGTCGGACCTCTGGTGGTCGTCACCCGGTGACACCCTGGGGTAAGCCGACCAAGGGTAAGCGTACCCGCAACACAAATAAGGCGTCGCAGAAGCTCATCGTTCGCTCGCGCCACGCCAAGAAGAAAGGCCGCTAATCCATGGCACGTTCCGTATGGAAAGGCCCCTTCGTTGATGCTTATGTCCTGAAAAAGGCTGAAGCAGCGCGTGAATCGGGCCGCAATGAAGTGATCAAGATCTGGTCGCGTCGCTCCACCATCCTGCCGCAGTTCGTTGGTCTCACCTTTGGTGTGTACAACGGCAAAAAGCATATCCCCGTCAACGTCTCGGAAGACATGATTGGTCAGAAGTTCGGTGAGTACTCGCCGACCCGTACCTATTATGGCCATGCCGCAGACAAAAAAGCGAAGCGGAAGTAAGTCATGGGTAAGGAAAAGAATCCCCGCCGCGTGGCAGACAACGAAGCAATGGCAAAACTGCGCATGCTCCGTACCTCGCCGCAGAAACTGAACCTTGTGGCTCAGATGATCCGTGGCAAGAAAGTCGAGAAGGCCCTGACCGACCTGACTTTCTCCAACAAGCGGGTCGCGCAGGACGTGAAGAAATGCCTTCAGTCCGCCATTGCGAATGCTGAGAACAACCACAACCTGGACGTCGATGAACTGATCGTCGCCGAGGCATGGGTTGGCAAGAACCTGACCATGAAACGCGGTCGCCCGCGCGCCCGTGGCCGGTTCGGCAAAATCCTGAAGCCGTTCGCGGAGATCACCATCAAGGTGCGTCAAGTTGAGGAGCAAGCCTAATGGGTAACAAAGTTAATCCGATCGGCATGCGCCTTCAGGTCAACCGCACCTGGGACAGCCGCTGGTACGCCGACACCAAAGATTTTGGTGATCTTCTGTTGGAAGACATCAAGATCCGCGATTTCATCAAGGATGAGTGCAAGCAGGCCGGTATCGCGCGTGTGATCATCGAACGCCCCCACAAGAAGTGCCGTGTGACCATTCACACTGCGCGTCCGGGCGTGATCATCGGCAAGAAAGGCGCAGACATCGAAACCCTGCGCAAGAAGCTGGCGAACATCACCGACAGCGAACTGCACCTGAACATCGTTGAAGTCCGCAAGCCGGAACTCGACGCTGCTCTGGTCGGCGAGTCCATCGCACAGCAGCTGGAGCGTCGTGTCTCCTTCCGCCGTGCCATGAAGCGCGCCGTGCAGAACGCCATGCGCATGGGTGCCCTGGGTATCCGCGTGAACGTTGCGGGCCGTCTTGGCGGCGCGGAAATCGCGCGCACCGAGTGGTACCGTGAGGGTCGCGTGCCGCTGCACACCCTGCGTGCCGACATCGATTACGCACACGTCGAAGCCAAGACTGCCTATGGCATCATTGGGATCAAAACCTGGATCTTCAAAGGTGAGATCATGGAACACGATCCCCAGGCGCGTGACCGTAAAGCACAAGAAATCCAGGACGGCCCTGCACCTCGTGGTGCTGGTGGCGGCCGTCGCTAAGGAGGATTTGAGATGCTTCAGCCAAAGCGTACTAAATTCCGCAAAATGCACAAAGGCCGGATTCACGGCCTGGCAAAAGGCGGTTCGGACCTGAACTTCGGCACCTATGGCCTGAAGGCAACCACCCCTGAGCGTGTGACTGCACGTCAGATCGAGGCTGCCCGTCGTGCCATGACCCGCCACATGAAGCGTCAGGGTCGTGTCTGGATCCGTATCTTCCCGGACACTCCGGTGACCTCCAAGCCCGTCGAAGTTCGTATGGGTAAGGGTAAAGGTTCCGTGGATTATTGGGCATGCAAGGTCAAACCCGGCCGCGTGATGTTCGAAATCGACGGCGTAAGCGATGAAGTCGCACGCGAGGCGCTGCGCCTCGCCGCGATGAAGCTGCCGGTCAAGACCCGCGTCGTGGTCCGCGAAGACTGGTAAGCCGCTGCCCGCGCGGGTGTGCTGTTGTCCGCAACAGCCCCGCCCTGAGGCAAGTGGTAAGAGAACAAAAAAGCCCCCGCCGGGATCTCGGCGGGGGCTTTTTCTATGGTTCGGGTGCAAGACGGTCTGTGGTGAACAGGCCTGACCGGGCATCGTTTATGGGGCGTTGCGGGGCTGCCAACTTGAACCCCGTTGCGGGGCTGGCCCGAAATGGTCGCCCCGCCACGGCCTGCGGATGCGCCGGAGAGGCGCCCGCAGACCGCCTTCAGCGTCAGGCTGCGCGCCGGGGAGTTTCGTCCGTGATTTGGGCAGGGGTGCCACCTGCCGCCGTCGTCATGTCGGGTCTGTCGTGGGCCAGCTGGAAGCCGGCGATGGCCTGCGCCAGCCGCGCCGCTTCGTCGCGCAGCATCTGACCGGAGGCCGCGGTTTCTTCCAGCATCGCCGCACTTTGCTGGGAGTCGCGGTCCAGCGCTTCCAGCGCGACGTTCACCTCGGAGATGCCGTTGGCCTGTTCATGGGTGTTCTCGGCGATCTCATTCACCTTTTCCGCCGCCTGGCTGACCATTTGATAGATCGTGGCCAGGGCCGCGCCGGTTTCATCGGCCAGTTTCACGCCGCTGGTGACCTCTGTCTGGCTGCTGTTGATCAGCGCGCTGATCTCCTGCGCCGCCGCCGAGGAGCGCTGTGCCAGCGCCCGCACTTCGGACGCCACCACGGCAAAGCCACGGCCCGCCTCGCCGGCGCGTGCGGCTTCGACCCCGGCGTTCAATGCCAACAGGTTGGTCTGAAAGGCCACATCGTCGATCAGCCCGGTGATCTTGGAAATCGCGTCCGAAGAATCCTTGATCCGCTGCATCGCCGCGATGGTTTCCTCGCCCACCTTGCGAGTGGTTTCCGCAGTGGCCTGGGCGTCATTGACAAAGCGGCGCGCGCCTTGGGCGCTTTCTGCGGTGTCGCGCACAGTGTCGCTGACTGTCTGCAACGCCGCCGATGTCTCCTCCAACGACGCGGCAGACGCTTCGCCGCGACGGGATGCATCGCCCACCGCGCCGGCGATTTCATTGGAGGTGTTGTTCAGCATCTCGCTGCTGCCGGCCAGCTGGCGGATCACGCCATCGAGGTTGCCGGTCAGGTGGTTGATGGCATCGGCGATGTCCTTGAACACGCCCTGCTGCCCTGCGGGCATGCGCTGCGTCAGATCGCCATCGGCCAGCGCTGCCAGTACCTTGACCACATCGCCCAGCCCTTTTTGCGCAACTTCGCCGATGGTGTTCACACCCTGGCTCAGACTGCTGTCGTTGCCTGAGCCGCCCTGGATGCGGCGGGAAAAATCGCCGGCACCGCAGGCTGTGATGACATCCGCGATTTCGGCGTTCAATTGCTGCTTGGCAATCTCGGCCTGGCGGAAATCACCCACCGCAGCGGCAATGGCGGCAATCTCGCGGATGCGGGTGCGTGGTACTGGCGGCGTGTAGTCCGCCTTCAGCATCTGTTTCAGCACCCGATCGGTCTGCTTTAGCGGTCGGGCGATTCCACGGGCCAGCAGCAGGGCCACCGCGATGAACAGCAGCGAGCCGACAATGCCCGCGCGCAGGGCGTTGGTCTGTGCTGCGGCGCTCACCGCTTCGCCTTCGCTCTGAACCGTTTCCAGTTCGCGCCGCACCTCACCCTGAAGGGCAGACAGCAGCGGTTCGGCAGTGGCGAAGTGGGTGGACACCTCCTGGCGCAGCTCGGCCTCGGCCAGTTTTTCTGTCACATAGTCGGCAAAGCTCTTCTGATAGGCGGCCATGAGCCCCAGGATTTCCTGTTGCTGGGCGGCGTTGCTGTAGTAGCTTGCGGGAAAGGCCGAGAATTCTTCGATGCGGGCATTCAGGCGGTCCAGATACTTTGGCGCCTGGCGCATGATGAAATCCTTTTCATGCCGCCGCATCATCAGCATCTTCACCTGCATTTCCGGACGGTTCAGCTTCGCCAACGTGGTTTCAGCCGTCTTCACAGAGCGGCGCAGCTCACCTTCCAGGCCACTGTTTTCATCCAGACCAAGGCGCAGGTTGCTGGCTGTCAGGGCGTTAAAACCGGCTTCATACGCCTCGATCGCGGTGCCGAGCGCGGCCAGCTCGCCGCTGCGCTGCGACAGGGCCGGCACCTCCGGCATTTTCTGCGTCAGCGCCGCATAGGCGTGCTTGATGCGGGTCATGGTTTCCGCGTGGCGCTGGACGTGCTGGTCCTCTCGGCGCAGCAGGAAATCCTTCTCGGCGCGGCGCGCCATCAACAGATCCAGCTCGACCGCGTCGAGGTTGCGATAGGCCGATTCGATGACCGACACCCGGTCCTGCATCGCGTCACGCACCCCGTGCGAATACATCAGCAGGCTGACCAAAGCGGCCATAAGCCCTCCGGCAAGAACGATGATCGACAGGATTGCCGATCCGACAGAGATTTTTAGCTTCATGTGACTGGGACCATTTTCACGAGAGAAGTTGACGGTGTTTCTTGTTTTTCCCTTACCCTTAGCGCCCAATGGTTAAATCCATGTTGGAATCCGATAGAGATTTTGTTTTGTCTTGACGGTAGCGCCCCTGCGCCAAATGGACCGCAGGCGGCGGGCTCTCGCACTTGCGCTGTGTCTGCGCTAAGACGGCTGCATGGCCCAAATTGAATCGCTCTTCGTGACCCGCCTTTATCGTGCTCAGCTGTCCGAACACGGACCCTCGGTTGATGCTCAGGAACTGGAAAACTCATGCCTGGTCATCGCCGGTGATGACGAAGCCGGACAGGATTGGTGCGAGGCCAACGGCTATCCCGGCTATACGTCCTATGCATCGCTGACCGATCTGCCCTGGCGCTTCCCGATCTTTGCCGACCTGGTGAAATCATTGGATCTCCACGTCGCGGCGTTTGCCAAGGATCTGGAACTGGACCTGGACGGGCGCGCGCTGGTGCTGGAGGACCTCTGGATCAACATCCTGCCCGAAGGCGGCACCCATGCCAGCCACATCCACCCGCATTCGGTGATTTCCGGCACCACCTATGTGGCGATGCCGGACGGTGCCTCGGCGTTGAAACTGGAAGACCCGCGCCATGCGATGATGATGGCACACCCGCCGCGACAGAAGGCGTGTCGGCAGGAGCTGAAGACCTTTGTCTACCAGTCGCCCGGTGTGGGAGACGTCCTGCTGTGGGAAAGCTTCATCCGCCACGAGGTGCCGATGAACATGGCCGAGGACGAGCGGATTTCCGTCAGCTTCAACTACCGCTGGGAATAGGGTGGCGCACGGGCGTGATTGTCAAAGCCGCGAAACCTGCTAAGGCTTTTGCAGCTAGTCCATGAAGGGCCCATACCATGTCGCGTCGTCCTGATTTTCAGATTGGGGACTTCCGCGTCCCCGCCGGCACCCGCCGCACGGTGGATTTGCCGGTCAGCGTGCTGTCCGACCACACGCCAGTCACCATGTCCGCCCACGTGATTCACGGGGCCGAGGACGGGCCTGCACTGTTTGTCTCGGCCGCCATTCACGGCGACGAGGTGATCGGCGTGGAAATTGCCCGCCGCCTGCTGCGCGCCCGCAAGTTCTCTCGCCTCAAGGGCACGCTGATCGTGGTGCCGATCGTCAACACGTTCGGCTTTCTGAACCATTCGCGCTACCTGCCGGACCGGCGCGATCTCAACCGCTGTTTTCCTGGCAGTGAGGGCGGCTCGCTGGCGAGCCGTCTCGCGCATCTGTTCATGAAAGAGGTGGTGGCGCGCTGCGATCTCGGGATCGATCTGCATTCGGCGGCGATCCACCGCACCAACATGCCGCAGATTCGGGTGTCGCCCAAGGTGAAGGAGACGCTGGCCTTTGCCGATGCCTTTGGCGCGCCGGTGGTGATCCGTTCCGGCCTGCGCGACGGTTCGCTGCGCAAGGAGGCGCAGAATCTTGGCGTCGACGTCCTGCTCTACGAGGCAGGGGAGGGGCTGCGGTTCGACGAACAATCCGCCCGCGTTGGCGTGGCCGGCATCCTGCGGGTGATGCATTCGCTTGGCATGATCCCGGAGGATGGCGTGCCGCTGGCCGAAGCGGTGCCCGTCACCGCCGCCAGCAGCAGCTGGGAGCGCGCGCCCGCGGGCGGACTGCTGCGTGGCTTTAAGACGACAGGCGACATGGTGGAGCAGGGCGAGGTGCTGGGCATCGTGTCCGACCCTTTCGGCGAACAGGAGGCGGAGTTGGTCGCGAGCCGCGCCGGGCTGGTCATCGGCCGAACCAACCTGCCGATCGTCAACGAGGGCGATGCGCTGTTCCACATCGCCAGGGTCGTAGATGCCGCCGAAGCCGAGCAACGCATCGAGGACCTGAGCGCCCAGCTGGACGACGCGGCGATGTTCGACGAGGATGAGATCATCTGAGCCGTGGCGCTGCGCGGGTCGACGCCAACCTTTCCCTTGCCCCTGTCGGCTGTGTCCTCTATAGGGACCCATCACTTGGTCCCAATCCGCTTCGGATCCGGGCTGGGTGATTCTTTTTTGCCGCGTCTTCGGCGTGGATGACATAACCCACCAGATAACAAGGTGACCCTCGGGGCCTTCTGGTGCTTTGGACAAGGAACAAAGGCGATGAACGCCAATGATCTGCGCGAAAAGACCGTGGATGAACTCCGCGATCTGCTCGCATCCCTGAAAAAAGAGAGCTTCAACCTGCGCTTTCAGCAGGCAACCGGTCAGCTGGAATCGACTGCAGGCATCAAGGCGGCGCGCCGCAATGCTGCCCGTGTCAAAACCATCCTGAACGAAAAAGCCGCCGCAGCGGCTGAATAAGGAGCTTCTCGAATGCCCAAGCGTATCCTGCAAGGCGTCGTGACCTCCGACGCAAACGCACAGACCGTCACCGTTTCCGTAGAGCGTCGCTTTACGCATCCGGTTCTGAAGAAAACCATCCGTAAGTCCAAGAAGTACCGGGCTCACGATGAAAAGAACGCTTTCAAGGTCGGCGACTCCGTACGCATCATCGAATGCGCGCCGAAATCGAAAACGAAACGCTGGGAAGTTCTGGAAGCCTAAGAGTCTCGTCACGAGACTCCTGGCGACTAGACTTGACAGTCAGTCGAAACCCTGGGGGATACCAGCACGCATCGCTGCCCCATAGGTCGGGAGAAACCACATGATCCAGATGCAAACAAATCTGGATGTTGCTGACAACTCCGGCGCTCGCCGAGTTCAGTGCATCAAGGTTCTGGGTGGCTCCAAGCGTAAATACGCATCCGTAGGCGACATCATTGTCGTTTCGGTCAAGGAAGCCATCCCGCGCGGCCGCGTGAAAAAAGGCGACGTCCGTAAGGCCGTTGTCGTGCGCACCGCCAAAGAAGTCCGCCGCGAAGACGGTACCGCGATCCGCTTTGATCGCAACGCCGCCGTCATCCTGAACAACAACAACGAGCCGGTCGGTACCCGTATCTTTGGCCCGGTTGTTCGTGAGCTGCGCGCGAAGAACTTCATGAAGATCATCTCGCTGGCTCCGGAGGTGCTGTAATTATGGCTGCTAAACTCCGCAAAGGCGACAAGGTCATCGTGCTGGCCGGCAAGGACAAGGGCAAGGAAGGCACCATCGCCTCCGTTGACCCGAAGGCCGGTAAAGCCATCGTCGAAGGCGTGAACATGGCCATCCGCCATACCCGCCAATCGCAAAATGAACAGGGCGGCCGCCTGCCCAAAGCACTGCCGATCGACATGTCGAACCTGGCACTGCTGGACAGCAACGGCAAAGCAACCCGTGTTGGCTTCCGCGAGGAAGACGGCAAGAAGGTCCGCTTCGCCAAGACCACCGGGGAGACTGTCTGATGCTTGACGATGCAACCTACACCCCGCGCCTGAAGACGCTCTACAAGGACACCATCCGTGGCGCCCTGAAAGAGGAATTCGGCTACAAGAACGACATGATGCTCCCCAAGCTGGAGAAAATCGTTCTGAACATCGGTTGTGGCCGCGCGGCTGTCAAAGACAGCAAGAAAGCCAAATCCGCACAGGCAGACCTGACGCTGATCGCTGGTCAGAAAGCTCTGACCACCGTGGCGAAAAACTCCATCGCTGGCTTCCGCGTTCGCGAAGGCATGCCGATGGGCGCCAAGGTGACCCTGCGCGGCGACCGGATGTATGAATTCCTGGATCGTCTGATCACCATCGCAATGCCCCGTATCCGCGACTTCCGCGGTGTTTCGGGCACCTCGTTTGACGGCCGCGGCAACTATGCCATGGGCCTGAAAGAGCACATCGTGTTCCCGGAAATCGATTTCGACAAGATCGATGAGCCTTGGGGCATGGACATTGTGATTGCCACCACCGCGAACACCGACGCGGAAGCAAAGGCGCTGTTGAAAGCTTTCAACATGCCCTTCAACAGCTAAGCGCGGGAGAGAAGAGACCATGGCTAAGAAAAGCATGATCGAACGCGAGAAGAAGCGCGAGCGCCTGGTGGCCAAATATGCCGCAAAGCGTGCCGAGCTGAAAGAAATCGCAAACGACGAAAGCCGTCCGATGGAAGAGCGCTTCAAGGCGCGCCTGAAGCTGGCCAAGCTGCCGCGCAACTCGTCGGCAACTCGTCTTCACAACCGTTGCCAGCTGACCGGCCGTCCTCACGCTTACTACCGTAAGCTGAAGATCAGCCGGATCGCGCTGCGGGAACTGGGCTCCAATGGCCAGATCCCCGGCATGGTGAAATCGAGCTGGTAAGGGAGAGACAGATATGAACGATCCTATCGGCGATATGCTCACCCGCATCCGTAACTCTCAGATGCGCGGCAAATCCACCGTCTCGACCCCGGCTTCCAAGCTGCGGGCCTGGGTGCTGGACGTGCTGGCAGACGAGGGCTACATCCGCGGTTACGAGAAAACCACTGGTGAAAATGGCCACCCGGCCATTGAAATCAGCCTGAAATACTTCGATGGCGAACCCGTCATTCGCGAGCTGCAGCGGGTCTCCAAGCCCGGTCGTCGCGTGTACATGGGCGTCAATGACATCCCGTCGGTCCGTCAGGGCCTGGGCGTGTCGATTGTCTCCACCCCCAAGGGTGTGATGTCGGACGCAAACGCACGCGCAGCCAACGTCGGCGGCGAAGTGCTTTGCACCGTCTTCTAAGGAGGCCTGAACGATGTCCCGTATTGGTAAGAAACCGGTCGAACTGCCCAGCGGCGTGTCCGCAAGCGTGTCCGGCCAGACCATCGAAGTCAAAGGCCCGAAAGGCGCCCGTACCTTCACTGCCACCGACGACGTGACCCTCAGCGTTGAGGACAACATCGTCAAGGTCGAGCCGCGCGGCAAATCCAAGCGTGCTCGCCAGCAGTGGGGTATGTCCCGCACCCAGGTTGCAAACCTGGTTGCCGGCGTGACCCAGGGCTTCAAGAAAGAGCTGGAGATCCAGGGTGTGGGTTACCGCGCGCAGATGCAGGGCAACACCCTGAAGCTGAACCTGGGCTACAGCCACGATGTCGACTTCGTTGCGCCTGATGGCATCACCATCACCGCACCGAAGCAGACTGAAATCGTTGTGGAAGGTATCGACCAGCAGCAGGTGGGCGAAGTGGCGGCGAAAATCCGCGACTGGCGCCGTCCCGAGCCCTACAAAGGCAAAGGCATCCGCTACAAGGGCGAATTCATCTTCCGCAAGGAAGGCAAGAAGAAGTAAGGACCAGCAAGATGGCAAACAGCAAACGTACCCTGTTTCTGAAGCGCCGGCTGCGCGTCCGGAACAAGCTTCGCAAAGTGAACGCAGGCCGCCTGCGTCTCTCCGTGCACCGCTCGAACAAGAATATCTCTGTTCAGCTGATCGACGATCTGCGCGGCGTGACCCTGGCTGCGGCTTCCACCCTGGAAAAGGATCTGGGTGTTGTCGGCAAGAACAACATCGAGGCCTCCGCCAAGGTTGGCGCCGCGATCGCAGAGCGTGCCAAGGCCGCTGGCGTGACCGAAGCCTATTTCGATCGTGGCGGCTTCCTGTTCCACGGCAAGGTGAAGGCCCTGGCCGACGCCGCGCGTGAAGGCGGTCTGAAGATCTAAATCCCAAGCGGGCAGCCCTTCGGGGCTGCCCCGATGATCCGGGAGGCCGTGCCTTTGGCGCCACCCTCACCAAGGATTGGAATAAAACCGGCGCCCCGTGCTTTGTGCAGTGCGCCATTCTGAAAGGAATGCCTGATGGCAGAACGTGATAACCGCCGCGGCAACCGCCGCGACCGTGACGAGACACCGGAATTCGCAGATCGCCTGGTCGCGATCAACCGCGTGTCCAAAACCGTAAAGGGCGGTAAGCGCTTTGGCTTTGCTGCACTGGTTGTCGTTGGCGACCAGAAAGGCCGTGTCGGCTTTGGCAAGGGCAAGGCAAAAGAAGTGCCTGAGGCGATCCGCAAGGCGACCGAACAGGCCAAGCGTCAGATGGTCCGCGTGCCGCTGAAAGAGGGCCGCACCCTGCACCACGACATCAACGGTCGTCACGGTGCCGGCAAGGTGGTCATGCGCACCGCCCCCGAAGGTACCGGGATCATCGCAGGTGGTCCGATGCGTGCCGTGTTCGAGATGCTGGGCGTCAAGGACGTGGTGTCCAAGTCGATCGGCTCGCAGAACCCCTACAACATGATTCGCGCCACTCTGAACGGCCTGACCAAAGAACAGAGCCCGCGCTCTGTGGCTCAGCGTCGTGGCAAGAAGGTTGCTGACATCCTGCCCAAGCGGGACGAAGCACCCGCGGAAGCAGAAGCGTAAGGAGACGGATCCATGGCAAAAACCATCGTCGTCAAGCAGATCGGCTCGCCGATCCGCCGCCCCGCCAAACAGCGCGCAACGCTGGTTGGCCTGGGCCTGAACAAGATGCACAAAACCCGTGAGCTGGAGGATACTCCTTCGGTGCGCGGCATGGTCAACTCGATCTCGCATCTGGTTCAGATCATCGAAGAGCGCGGCTAAGCCCTCTCTGCGATCCTGATTATGGAAAACGCCTCCGGTTCCGCCGGGGGCGTTTTTCGTCGTGGGGCCATGCTGCGGCCTCCGGCGGGGCGGGGGCCGAGGCGATGCCTCCATCGCGGCACGCCCCTTGCACCCGCCGCATAGCGGGCAGACCGAACCGGCAATTGTTATCGCCAACGGTATTTCCTATCTCAGTGTCACAGAAACAGAGCAAACCAAGCACTGCCGGGAATAGGCCCGGCTCAGATACAAGGATCTTAATGATGGCACATGTTCTTTCGTCCGCCCCGTCCGTTTCCCTGACCGCCCGCATCCGTCGTGGCGTTGACACGGTCCGGGCCGCCTGGGTTCAGTCCCGTGAGTACCAGCGCACCTTCAATGAGCTGGACGGCCTGAGCGATCGTGAACTGGCCGACATCGGCCTGCGCCGCGGCGACATCGCCGACATCGCGCGCCAGCACGTCTACGGCCACTGAATTCTCTTCCCCGGACCGCTCTCCTCCTCCCTTTGGTCCGGGCCAAGACGCCCCTGTCCGACACCCGGACGGGGGCGTTTTTCGTTGCCCGGGGCGGGGGCGCAATTTTCAACGGGTCGGGCCATGCAAAAACCGCATGGCCGCCAGACCAAAGCATCGGTTGAAGGCCATCCGCAGGCCGCCTATCTCCCGTGCACCCACAGCGAACAGATCATCAGATCCTGC
This sequence comes from Leisingera sp. SA32, assembly GCF_056033425.1. Taxonomy (NCBI): domain Bacteria; kingdom Pseudomonadati; phylum Pseudomonadota; class Alphaproteobacteria; order Rhodobacterales; family Roseobacteraceae; genus Leisingera; species Leisingera sp. SA32. The sequence goes on from NZ_JBVYHB010000022.1 coordinate 16,093, forward strand.
CGGAAAGCGTTTCCGGCATCGATGCAAGGAAACAAGAAAAATGGCATATTCAACTCTCTCCGCACCTGTCTCCACCGGTTTCGGCGCCCGTCTGCGCGGCGTTTTCACCGCTGCCGTCCGGGCCTGGAAACTGCGTCGCGACTATCGCCGGACCGTGGACGCGCTGCGCGCCATGTCCTCCCGCGACCTGGCCGACATCGGCCTGACCCGCGCCGCGGTCCCCGGCGCAGCGCATGAGCACGTCTACGGCAAGTAAATTCGTATCGCCGGACCCGGATCCTCCTCCCTCTCCGCGGACCGGCGCCAAAGCGCCCCTGCCATCTGGCGGGGGCGTTTTTGTTTGGCGACCCTTCGGGTGTTGCGCCGACGGCGTACGCCCGGCCCACGGCGAATTAACACCGCTGTGGCAGTGTTGTTTGCGATCATGATCACCCGCCGGGCCTGACACCCCCGGCACCTGGAACTGGGCTCCGGTCTGGCACCCGGAGCGCGCGAATGCGTTTTCGCATGGGGACATCCCCATCCCATCTCCACCCCGGCGGCGCCGCCACTCTTTATCGGACGGCCAACAACGGACCGGATACAACAGACAACAGGGTGCACAACCCGCAGGGCAGGGGCCTTGGCGGGCCTAACGTCTGCCCGTCGCTCTCGGCGGGGCTTGATCCCGTTCGCCATCAGGTCTATACGCCCCCGGTGGCCTTGCGGGGCCACGGAATCATCAATCAAGAAACGCCGTGGTTGGCCCATTCCGCTTCGGGGGCCACATCCGGCAAGGAGAAGCGACATGAAACTGCACGAACTGCGCGACAATCCCGGCGCAACCAAGAAACGCACCCGCGTTGGCCGTGGCCCCGGCTCCGGCAAGGGTAAAATGGGTGGCCGTGGTATCAAAGGTCAGAAATCCCGCTCGGGTGTTTCGATCAATGGCTACGAAGGCGGCCAGATGCCCCTCTACCAGCGTCTGCCCAAGCGCGGCTTCAACAAGCCCAACCGCAAGGCATACGCCGTTGTGAACCTGGGCCTGATCCAGAAATTCATCGACGCCGGCAAGCTGGACGCAGCCTCGATCACCGAGGATTCGCTGGTCGCTTCCGGCTTGGTGCGCCGCAAGCTGGACGGCGTGCGCGTGCTGGCCAAGGGTGAAATCACTGCCAAGGCAACCATCGCGGTCACCGGCGCCTCCAAGGCCGCCGTTGAGGCCGTGGCCAAGGCGGGCGGCACCCTGACCGCGGCAAACGAAGCCGCCGCCGAGTAAGCGCTTGTGAGCGGCGCCAATGCCGCTTACATAGGCCTACGAGTTTTCCCATTACGCCGCCCGAGCCGGAAAACGGTTCCGGGCGGCGTTTTCGCTAAAGAAGAGACCTTTTCATGGTATCAGCAGCAGAACAAATGGCGGCAAACACCAGCTGGGCTGCCCTGGGCAAGGCCACGGATCTGCGCAACCGCATCCTGTTCACAATCGGCCTTTTGATTGTCTACCGCCTGGGCACCTTCATTCCGGTTCCGGGAATCGACGCGGCAGCGCTGCGTCAGTTCATGGAGCAAGCGGGTCAGGGCATCGGCGGCATGGTGTCGATGTTCACCGGCGGCGCGCTTGGCCGGATGGGCATCTTTGCCCTCGGCATCATGCCCTACATCTCCGCCTCCATTATCGTTCAGCTTCTGACTTCGATGGTGCCCTCGCTTGAACAGCTCAAGAAAGAGGGCGAGCAGGGCCGCAAGAAGATCAACCAGTACACCCGCTACGGTACCGTGTTGCTGGCGACCGCGCAGGCCTATGGCCTCGCGGTGTCGCTGGAATCAGGTGATCTGGCGACCGATCCGGGCCTGTATTTCCGCATGGCCTGCATGATCACCCTGGTCGGCGGCACCATGTTCCTGATGTGGCTGGGCGAGCAGATCACCCAGCGCGGCATCGGCAACGGCATCTCGCTGATCATCTTTGTCGGCATCATCGCCGAGGTTCCGGCCGCCATGGCGCAGTTCTTCGCCTCCGGCCGCTCCGGCGCCATCAGCCCGGCGGTGATCATTGGTGTGATCCTGATGGTGATCGCGATCATCATGTTCGTGGTGTTCATGGAACGCGCCCTGCGCAAGATCCACATCCAGTATCCGCGCCGCCAGGTCGGGATGAAGGTCTATGACGGCGGCTCCAGCCACCTGCCGGTCAAGGTGAACCCGGCGGGCGTGATCCCGGCGATCTTTGCCTCCTCGCTCTTGCTGCTCCCGACCACGATTTCGACCTTCTCCTCGGGCACGACCTCCGGTCCGGTGATGTCCTGGCTGCTGGCCAACTTCGGGCCCGGCCAGCCGCTGTACCTGTTGTTCTTCGTCGCGATGATCGTGTTCTTTGCCTATTTCTACACGTTCAATGTCGCCTTCAAACCGGACGATGTTGCCAACAACCTGAAGAACCAGAATGGCTTCGTGCCCGGTATTCGTCCGGGTAAGAAGACCGCGGAATACATCGAATATGTCGTGAACCGCATTCTGGTTCTGGGGTCGGCCTATCTGGCGCTGGTCTGCCTGTTGCCAGAGGTGCTCCGCGGCCAATTCGCCATCCCGGTCTATTTTGGCGGTACCTCGGTGCTGATTGTGGTATCGGTCACAATGGACACCATCCAGCAGGCGCAGAGCCATCTCCTGGCCCATCAGTATGAAGGGCTGATCGAGAAGAGCCAGCTGCGCGGGCGCAACAAGAAACGTACGAAACGGGGACCGTCTCGCCGATGACCAATATTATTCTGCTGGGCCCGCCGGGCGCAGGCAAGGGAACGCAGGCCAGCCACCTGGTCGAAACCCGCAACATGACCCAGCTTTCCACCGGTGACATGCTGCGCGCAGCCCAGTCCTCGGGCACCGACATGGGCAAGAAGGTCGCCGCCATCATGGCCGAGGGCAAGCTGGTCACCGACCAGATCGTGATCGGCCTGATCCGCGAGCGTCTGCAAGAGGGCTCCGACGGCGGCTTCATCTTTGACGGCTTTCCGCGCACCCTGCCGCAGGCGGACGCGCTGGAGAAGCTGCTGGCGGAGATGAACCTGAAACTGGATGCGGTGATCGAGATGCAGGTCGACGACGAGGTGCTGGTCGAGCGCATCGTCAACCGCGCCGCCGAGGCCCGCGCCGCCGGCAAGGAGGCCCGCGCCGATGACACTGCCGCGGCTGTGCGCATCCGGTTGATGGAGTATTACAAGAAAACCTCGCCGCTGATCGGCTACTACTGGGCCAAGGGCAACCTGCAACGCCTGGATGGTATGGCCTCGATCGACGAGGTGCAGAAATCCATCGCCTGGATCCTGGGCGAGTGATCCGGCTGAGCCGGGGCGTCGGCAACACCCCGTGCCGCCTGTGCGCGGGGGGACTTGCCTGGCCCGGCCGGTCCGATGGCGGTTGCGGCGGGATCACGGGTTGACCTCTCCGGAAATACCAAATACGCAGCCCCATCCCTTCTGGGAATGATTCCCGGCGGGCAGATTCGTTTGCCTGCCATACTACCTCGAAATGCTGGACCCTCTGGCCCTACTGCCACGGTCAAGTGTTGTGAAAAAAGGTTCCGGCGTTACGGAACCGCAACCAAAAGGAAAGTGACACGTGGCACGTATTGCCGGCGTTAACATCCCGACTGCAAAGCGGGTTCCCATCGCCCTCACCTATATCACCGGTATCGGTAACACCTCGGCCAAAGCCATCTGCGAAGCAGTTGGCATCGACGCAAGCCGTCGTGTGAACGAGCTGTCCGACGCTGAAGTTCTGGCCGTGCGCGAGCACATCGACGCCAACTACACCGTAGAAGGCGACCTGCGCCGCGCGGTGACCATGAACATCAAGCGTCTGATGGATCTCGGTTGCTACCGTGGTCTGCGTCACCGCCGGAACCTGCCCGTTCGCGGTCAGCGTACCCACACCAACGCTCGCACCCGCAAAGGCCCCGCAAAGGCCATCGCTGGTAAGAAGAAGTAAGGGAGGGTTCGATCAATGGCACGTGATAAGACTCGCGTTAAGCGCAAAGAGCGTAAGAACATCGCAACCGGCGTTGCGCATGTGAACTCTTCGTTCAACAACACCAAAATCCTGATTTCCGATGTGCAGGGCAATGCGATCTCCTGGTCGTCTGCCGGTACCATGGGCTTCAAAGGCTCGCGGAAATCCACTCCTTATGCGGCGCAGATGGCTGCTGAGGATGCGGGCAAGAAAGCCCAGGATCACGGTGTGAAAACCCTGGAAGTCGAAGTTCAGGGCCCCGGTTCGGGCCGTGAATCCGCGCTGCGTGCGCTGGCGGCTGTTGGCTTCAACATCACCTCGATCCGTGATGTGACGCCGATCGCCCACAACGGCTGCCGCCCGCCGAAGCGCCGTCGCGTCTAAGAACAATATTTTTGCTGGGGCCCCGCTTGATTCGCAGGGCCCCAGTGCGTCATTTAAACCTCGGGCGTCCTTGGCCTTTTGGACATGGGGCAAGGACAGGAATGGAGGGAACGCATGATCCACAAGAACTGGGCAGAGCTGATCAAGCCGGCACAGCTGGAAGTGAAGCCGGGCAACGATCCTGCACGTCAGGCAACTGTCGTCGCAGAGCCGCTGGAACGCGGTTTTGGCCTGACCCTGGGCAACGCGCTGCGCCGCGTTCTGATGAGCTCGCTGCAAGGCGCCGCCATCACCAGCGTGCAGATCGACAACGTGCTGCATGAATTTTCCAGTGTTGCCGGTGTGCGCGAAGACGTCACCGACATCATTCTGAACCTCAAGGGCGTGTCCCTGCGCATGGAAGTCGAAGGCCCCAAGCGGCTGTCGATCAATGCCAAGGGTCCGGCTGTTGTGACCGCTGGTGACATCGCCGAAACCGCCGGTATCGAGGTTCTGAACCGCGACCACGTGATCTGCCACCTTGACGATGGCGCCGATCTGTTCATGGAACTGACCGTGAACACCGGCAAGGGTTACGTCTCCGCGGACAAGAACAAGCCGGAAGATGCGCCGATTGGCCTGATCCCGATCGACGCGATCTATTCGCCGGTCAAGAAGGTCTCTTATGACGTGCAGCCCACCCGTGAGGGCCAGGTGCTGGACTATGACAAGCTGACCATGAAGGTGGAAACCGATGGGTCCATCTCGCCGGATGATGCCGTGGCTTTTGCTGCGCGTATTCTCCAGGATCAGCTGTCGATCTTCGTCAACTTCGACGAGCCGGAATCGGCTGGCCGCCAGGACGAGGACGATGGTCTCGAGTTCAACCCGCTTCTGCTGAAGAAAGTGGACGAGCTGGAACTGTCGGTGCGCTCGGCGAACTGCCTGAAGAACGACAACATCGTCTACATCGGCGACCTGATCCAGAAAACCGAAGCGGAGATGCTGCGCACCCCCAACTTCGGTCGCAAGTCGCTGAACGAGATCAAAGAAGTGCTGTCGGGCATGGGCCTGCACCTTGGCATGGACGTCGAGGACTGGCCGCCGGACAACATCGAAGATCTGGCCAAGAAATTCGAAGACAGCTTCTAAAGCACGTCTTTGAAGGGGAGGGCCACGGTCCTCCCCAAGACATTCCCGGGTTTGGCCGGGGACAATAGGGCCCGCGCCCCAAGGTGAGTGGCTGACACGCATCAGCCGCCTGACAAAGCAAAAACGCAGATCAAAGGATTAACACAATGCGTCATAAACGTGGTTACCGCCGCCTGAATCGTACTCATGAGCACCGCAAGGCCCTGTTCTCCAACATGGCCGGCTCGCTGATCGAGCACGAACAGATCAAGACGACCCTGCCCAAGGCAAAAGAACTGCGCCCGATCATCGAAAAGATGATCACCCTGGCAAAGCGCGGCGACCTGCACGCCCGCCGTCAGGCAGCGTCCAAGCTGAAAGAGGACAAGGACGTCGCGAAACTGTTCGAGGTTCTGGGCCCGCGCTACAAGGACCGTCAGGGCGGCTACGTCCGTATCCTGAAGGCCGGCTTCCGTTATGGTGACATGGCGCCGATGGCAATCATCGAGTTCGTCGACCGTGACACCTCCGCCAAAGGCGCTGCCGACAAGGCCCGCCTGGAAGCTGAGGAAGCGGCTGCCGACGCCGAAGAATAAGACGGTCTGAGCCTTCTGGTTCGACTGCCTGCCCCCGCTCCTCCCGGAGCGGGGGTTTTTCTTTTTCCGAAGAAAAGTATGTATGCCGACAAATTACCTATAGGCGAAAGGGATTGGTAAGTTTCTTCTGATTTCACTGCCGCATCTGTGAATGCACCGGGACGGATGTGATGAAGAAGAATAAGCCTTCCGCGGCCAGGCGGTTCTCTCTGGCAAACCTCAGTACCAAATCGAAAATTGTTTCAGTTGCGTTGTTCCCGCTGCTGCTGGTTCTTGGGGTCGGGGTGATGGCCGTCAACGATCTCGGCCGGATGGAAAAGGCCGCCGCCGACGTCGCCCATGCCCAGGAGATCCTGGGCGAGGCGCAGGAACTGGCGGTTGCCGCCGCCGGGATGGAGGCCGGGCTGCGTGGCTACCTGCTGGCTGGTCGGGAGGAATACCTGGTCCCCTTCGAGGACGGCAAAGCAGAAGTTGCCACCACTCTTGAGACCTTGCGCAGCCTTGCCGCGGGCGACGCGGCGCTGCTGGCGGATCTGGATGAGGCAGAGCAAATCCTGAATGGCTGGCAGGAGACCGTCGCCACCACGGCCATCGCGCTGCGTCAGGAGATTGGCGACGCGATGACCATGAACGACATGGCGGATGAGGTGAAAAAGTCCAAGGGCCGGGTGTTCTTTGAAGAATTCCGGGCCAAGGTCGCGCAGGTGATCGAGGAGGAAGAGGTCAATCTTGCCGACCGTCGCAACACGTTTTCCTCGCTCGTCAGCGCAGGCATTGCTGACCCTGAATATCTGAAATCCGCGTTGGAGACAGTGGAGAACACCCATCAGATCATCAGCAGCGCCAAGAATTTGATGGCCGCTGCCGTGGACATGGAGACCGGCATGCGCGGCTACCTGCTGGCCGGCGATCGCGAATTTCTGACCCCCTTCATGGAAGGCAGCAGCCGTCTGCGTTCCGTGCTCAGCACCCTGCGCCTCGCTTTGCTTGAGGACATGACCCAGATGAACCGGCTGAACGCCGCGTCCGAGACCATCGACAACTGGCGCAAGGAGGTCGCGGTGCCGATGATACAGCTGCGCCAGGAAATCGGCGATGCGGCGACGATGGACGACATGGCAGATTTTGTCGCCCAGGGTCAGGGCAAGGCCTATTTCGACAGCTTCCGTGCCACCATGCAGTCGCTGCAGACGCGGGCGATGGAGACGATGACAGCCCGTCGCGCCACCAGCGAGGAGATCGCGGCACAAACCCGGATCATGATCCCGGCGGCAATTGCAGCCGCGATTCTGATCGGGGCAGTTATGGCGCTGGTTACCGGTTCGGGCATCGCCAAGGGCATTCGTCACATTGTCGTATCGATGCGGGGACTGGCCGAAGGCAACAATGCGGTGGAAATCCGCGGCCAGTCCCGCGGCGACGAAGTCGGGGAAATGGCGCGGGCGCTGGAGAAATTTCGCGACGAGCTGGTCAAGATGCAGGAGGCCGAGAAGCAGAAAGCCCAAAGCAAGGACGCCGAACTGGCCGGCGTGGTGCAACAGCTGAGCGACCGCCTGTCGCGTCTGTCGCAGGGCGATCTGGCGATCCGCATCAGTGATGCTTTCCCGGAGGAATACGAACAGCTGCGCGCGGATTTCAACGGTTCGATCGACAATCTGAACGCGACCGTGCAGCAGGTGATCGAGGCCTCCTCCAGCATCCGCAACGGTGCCGCTGAGATCAGCCAGGCCTCGGACGACCTCTCGCACCGCACGGAAAGCCAGGCGGCGACGCTGGAACAGACCGCCGCTGCGCTGGATGAGCTGACCGCGAGCGTGCAATCCGCTGCCGAAGGCGCGCGCAACGTCGAAGCCACCGTGCAGGAAGCCCGCAACGAGGCCGCCGATAGCGGCGAGGTGGTGCAAAGCGCGGTGACCGCGATGAGCGGCATCGAAGCAAGCTCCAACAAGATCTCGCAGATTATCGGCGTGATTGATGACATCGCATTCCAGACCAATCTTCTGGCCTTGAACGCTGGCGTTGAAGCCGCCCGTGCGGGGGAAGCCGGCCGTGGCTTCGCGGTCGTGGCGTCAGAGGTCCGGGCGCTTGCGCAGCGCTCCTCGGATGCGGCAATGGAGATCAAGACACTGATCAGCGACAGCTCGCGCCAGGTGGAGCAGGGGGTTGATCTTGTTGGTCGCGCAGGCGAGGCGCTGCAATCCATTGCTGGCCGGGTCAGCCATATCTCGCAACTGGTGTCAGACATTGCCGAGGGCGCGGCGGAGCAGTCCACCGGTCTTGCGGAAATCAATACCGGTATGACGCAGCTGGACAAGGTGACCCAGCAGAATGCCGCAATGGTGGAGGAGGCGACCGCCGCCGGCCACATGCTGAAAGGTGACGCCAACAAGCTGGCGGGCCTGGTGGCACGCTTCCAGGTGGCCGACAGCCCCGTGCCGCTTGCGGACCCCGGGGTGGAGGCGCTTGCCTCCGCACATGGCGAGGAAGACTGGCAAATCGAGGCCAACCCGGCGCCGGTGGCCTTGGCTGCGGGCAATGGCAATGCCGCGCGGGATGTCTGGCAGGAGTTCTGAGCCGCACAGCTGATCTGCGCAGGCCCTCCCTTGCGGGGGCCTGCGACAGCTGTCGCATCCGGTTGGATTTTCGGGGGTGACAGCTTTGCGAATCTTCGCTAGCGTCCAGTCCATGACCCGTAGCTATGCCGCATTCTGGTATTTCTTTTATCCGCGCCACATGGCGGACGGAGGGGTCTGCGCGTTCTGAACATAGACAGGAACCGCATCAGGATACCACCCGAACCGCCCGCACCCCGCTGGCGGTTTTCTTGTATCCGCCGCAGCGACCGGGCCACCGCCAAGGAAGCCGACCCAATGACACCGCAACACGCTGAACAAACAGAAAACCTCCGCATCACCGGCATGCAGGAGCTGGTCTCACCCGAAGATTTGGCGGCGCAGATGCCTGCAACCGCCGACGCCACGGACACCGTCCTGGCTGGCCGCCGCGCCATTCAGGACATCCTGCACGGCCGGGATGACAGGGTGGTCGCGGTGGTTGGCCCCTGTTCGATCCATGATCCCGCGGCGGCCTTGGACTATGCCGAGCGTCTGGCCCCGCTGCGGGCGCGCCTGTCCGGGCAGTTGGAAATCGTCATGCGGGTGTATTTTGAAAAACCCCGCACCATCTCGGGCTGGAAAGGGCTGATCAATGACCCTGGTCTCGATGGCTCGTTCCGCATCAACGAAGGCCTGGGGCTGGCGCGCCAGCTGTGCCGTGACATCAACGCGCGTGGCCTGCCCGTCGGCACCGAGTTTCTGGACACCGCGGTGCCGCAATACATCTCTGATCTGGTGGCCTGGGCGGCGATTGGCGCCCGCACGACCGAAAGCCAGATCCACCGGGAAATGGCCTCGGGTCTCAGCTGCCCGGTGGGCTTCAAGAACGGCACCCGCGGCAATGTGCAAATCGCGGTGGATGCAGTGCGCTCTGCCGCCCATCCGCATCATTTCATGGCTCTGGCCAAGTCCGGGCGCGCGGCGATTGCAGCGACCAGCGGCAACCCCGACGGCCACCTGATCCTGCGTGGCGGCGGTGGCACGAACTACGACGCGGCGGCGGTGGATGCGGCCTGCAAACTGGCACAGAAGGACGGCATCCGCGGCCATGTCATGATCGACGCCAGCCACGCCAACAGCGGCAAGGATCCCGCGAAGCAGCCTGGGGTGCTAGCCGATGTCGCCGCCCAGATCGCCGGGGGCGAACACCGCATCACCGGCGTGATGGTGGAAAGTCATCTGGTGGCGGGCCGACAGGATCTGGGGCAGGGCGCCCTGACCTATGGCCAGTCGATCACCGACGGCTGTCTCGGCTGGGAAGACACGGTGACGGCGCTGGAACATCTGGCAGAGGCCGTGGATGCGCGCCGCGCCACCGCCGGTCAGTCCACACCGCAGCTGGCAGAGGCCTGATCCACCAGCGCAGGGAAGCGGCAGGTGGCTGCCGCTTCTTTCCGGTCTGAAATACTCCGGGGTGAATTGGCCGCCAGGCCAAGAGGGGCAGAGCCCCGGCCGCGGCGACCGCCACAGCTGTCTTGCAATCCGGGCGCATGGTCCGCATATCCTTCGGGCAACAACTGCTGGAGAGCTCATGTTCCGCCACGTCCTGACTGCCCTTGCCATCCTGCTTGCCCTGCCCGCCGCCGCCGAGACCCGGGTGCCGCAATCCCAGGCCGAGATCTCTCTGGGGTTTGCGCCGCTGGTCAAGGAAGCCTCCCCGGCGGTGGTCAACATCTATGCCAAGGTGGTGCGCCAGGTGCAGCAACGCCGCCGCTCGCCCTTTATGAATGATCCTTTCTTCGATGACCTGTTCCGCAGCTTTACCACACCGCAGCCGCGGGTGGAAAACTCGCTCGGCTCCGGCGTGATCCTGTCCGCAGACGGCATCGTGGTGTCGAACTATCACGTGGTGGGCAGCGCCACGGAAATCCGCGTGGTGACGGCCGACCGGCGCGAATACAGCGCACAAGTCATTCTGGGCGACAAGGCCAGCGACCTGGCAATCCTGCAACTGGAAGCGGCCGAGGATCTGCCCTACCTGTCCTTGCGCGACAGCGATCAGGTTGAGGTGGGCGAGCTGGCGCTGGCGATCGGCAACCCCTTTGGCGTGGGGCAGACTGTCAGCAGCGGCATCGTCTCGGGCTTGGCGCGCACCGGCATGGGGGCGGGCGACGGCTTTGGCTATTACATCCAGACGGACGCGCCGATCAATCCGGGCAACTCGGGCGGCGCGCTGATCGACGTGAACGGCAATCTCATTGGCATCAACACTCGCATCCTGTCGCGTTCCGGCGGCTCCAACGGCATCGGCTTTGCGATTCCCGCCAATCTGGTGCGCGAATTCGTCGACCAGGCCAGGAACGGCGCCGAGGAATTCCAGCGTCCCTGGGCGGGTATGGCCGGGCAGCCGGTGGATGCGGATCTCGCGGCGTCGCTGGCGATGGACCTGCCGGAAGGCATGGTGATTTCTGACCTGCACCCGGCCAGCCCCTTTGCCAAGGCGGGCTTCCGGGTCGGGGATGTCATCACCCATGTGGACGGCGAGGTGGTGAACTCCCCGTCGGAGATGGTGTTTCGCATGACGGTTGCGGGGCTCGACAGCATCGCCACCATCACGCGGCTGCGCGGCGGCCAGCGCGAAGAGGTCGAGGTGCCGATGATCACCGCCCCGGATCAGCCGTCAGCCGATCCGCTGCAACTGGATGATCGCACGGCGTTGCCGGGGCTGACGGTGGCGCGAATCAATCCTCAGGTGATCTCCCATCTTGGCCTGCCGCTGTCGGCAGAGGGCGTGGTGGTCACCGATCCGGGCCCCTATGCCGGGCGCGGCGGGGTGCAGTCGGGGGATGTGCTGCGGGCGGTCAATGGCCGGGCCGTTGCCAGCCCGGCGGATGTGGCGGCAATCCTCTCTGCCCGGTCCCGCTGGATCCAGCTGGACGTGCAGCGCAATGGCCGGGCGCTGGTGCTGAGGTTCCGACTCTGATGGCGGATCTGTTTGGCAGCCCGGCGGGCGGCAGCGACACCGCCGCCCAGCAACCCTCGCGCAACCAGCCGCTGGCAGACCGGTTGAGACCGCGGGCGCTGGCGGAAGTCATCGGCCAGGAACAGGTGCTGGGACCGGAGGCGCCCTTGGGGGTGATGCTGGCCTCGGGTTCTTTGTCGTCGTTGATTTTCTGGGGGCCGCCGGGGGTGGGGAAAACCACCATCGCGCGGCTGCTGGCGCAGGAGACGGATCTGCATTTCGTGCAAATCTCGGCGATCTTCACCGGTGTGCCGGACCTGAAGAAGGTGTTCGAAGCCGCCAGGATCCGCCGCCAGAACGGCCAGGGCACGCTGTTGTTCGTGGATGAGATCCACCGCTTCAACAAGGCCCAGCAGGACGGCTTCCTTCCGCATATGGAGGATGGCACCATCCTGCTGGTGGGGGCCACGACCGAGAACCCCTCGTTTGAGCTGAACGCCGCTGTGCTGTCGCGCAGCCAGGTGCTGGTGCTGGAGCGGCTGTCGCTGGCGGATCTGGAGCGCCTGACCCAGCGCGCCGAACAGGAGCTGGGCCGCGCTCTGCCGCTGAGTGCCGACGCCCGCGACGCGCTGCAGGAAATGGCCGATGGCGACGGGCGCGCGCTGTTGAACCTGATCGAACAGGTCGCCGCCTGGAAGGTCGAGGTGGCCCTGGGGCGCGAGGCGCTGTCTTCGCGGCTGATGCGCCGCGCGGCCAAGTTCGACAAATCCGGTGACGAGCATTATAACCTGATCTCTGCCCTGCATAAATCCATCCGCGGCTCCGACCCGGATGCGGCGCTTTACTGGCTGGCGCGGATGCTGGAGGGCGGCGAGGATCCCCGGTTTCTGGCGCGGCGGCTGACCATGATGTCGACAGAGGACATCGGCATGGCCGACCCGCAGGCCAATACGGTCTGCCTGAATGCCTGGCAGACCTATGAGCGTCTGGGTAGTCCAGAGGGCGAACTGGCGCTGGCCAATGCCGCCGTCTATCTGGCGCTGGCGCCGAAATCCAACGCGGTCTACGTCGGCATCAAGGCGGCGCGGCGACTGGCGAAGCAGACCGGCAGCGCACCGCCGCCCAAGCACATTCTCAACGCGCCGACCAAGCTGATGTCAGAGCAGGGGTATGGCGATGGCTATGCCTATGACCACGATGCAGAGGACGGGTTCTCGGGACAGAACTACTTTCCCGATGGGGTCAAACGCCCGGTGCTGTATCAGCCGGTGGAGCGCGGATTCGAGCGCGAGCTGAAGCGGCGCAATGACTACTTTGCCAACCTCAGGCTGAAGCGGAACAAGTGAAGCGGCTTTGCGGGCAAAGCCGCTGCCGCCGACGGGAGTATTTTTGCAAAGATGAAACCGGGGTAGTTGTGCGGGCAGCCCTGCGTGTGGTGCAGGGCGGGCAAAACTTGACATCTTTGCCCGTGCGCGCGACAGGACGGGGATGATTTCTTCGGTTTCCATGGTGGCGCTTGGTGGCGCGGTCGGCGCGGTGTGCCGGTATCTGGCGGGCTTGGGCATCATCCGGCTGCTGGGGCACCATGATTTCCCGGTGGCGGTGCTGACGGTCAATATCCTCGGCTCTTTCCTGATGGGGGTGTTCGTGGTGGCGGCGGCGCTGCGGGACCTGACCTGGCTCAGCCCGTTGGTGATGACCGGGATATTGGGCGGGTTCACCACCTTTTCGGCGTTCTCATTGGAGACCGCCAACCTGATCGAGCGCGGCGCCTTTGGGCAGGCCGCGCTGTATGTAGCTTTGTCCGTGGGCCTGTCGGTCGGCGGGCTGTTTTTCGGCCTTATGGCCGCAAGAGGAGTGTTCGCATGAGCGGCGTTCAGATGATTACCGTCAGCGAAGACGATGGCGGCCAGCGCATTGACCGCTGGCTGCGGCGGCTGTTTCCGCATGTAAACCAGGGGCGCATCGAGAAGATGTGCCGCAAGGGCGAGCTGCGGCTGGATGGGGGGCGTGTCAAGGCCAGCACACGCGTCGAAGCGGGGCAGGTGGTGCGGGTGCCGCCGCTGGCGGACAGCGACCTGAAGCCCGCGGCCCCGCGCGAGATGCGGATTTCCGACGCCGACGCAAAGATGATCCGCGACTGCGTGATCTACCGCGACGACGACGTGATCGTGCTGAACAAGCCCGCCGGTCTGGCGGTGCAGGGGGGGTCTGGCACCACCAAACATGTGGATGGGCTGGCGGAGGCGCTGAAGTTCGGGTTGGAGGAGAAACCCAAGCTGGTGCACCGGATCGACAAGGACACCTCTGGTGTGCTGGTGCTGGCGCGCAACCGCAAGGCCGCGCAGGGGCTGACGGCGGCCTTTCGCCACAAGAACACGCGCAAGATCTATTGGGCTCTGGTGGCCGGCGTGCCGACGCCCTACCTGGGCGAGATCAAGAATGGTCTGGTCAAGGCGCCGGGCCACGGCAAGAGCGGCGAGGGAGAGAAGATGATCAATCTGCACCCCTCCGAGATTGACGGAACACCGGGCGCCAAGCGCGCACATACGCTTTATGCAACACTGTACCGGGTGGCCAGCCGCGCTGCCTGGGTGGCGATGGAGCCGATCACCGGCCGCACCCACCAGTTGCGCGCGCATATGGCGGGCATGGGCCATCCCATTGCGGGTGACGGAAAATATGGCGGCTCGGGGCAGGAGAACCTGGGCGACGGCTGGGGCGCGCAGATCGGTGGGGTGATCTCAAAGAAGCTGCATCTGCACGCGCGACGGATGGTGTTTGAACATCCCGTCACCGGCAAGGACGTCTCGGTCGTGGCGCCCTTGCCCGATCACATGAAAGAAAGCTGGGACACCTTCGGCTGGACCGAGGATCTGGCGGCCTGCGACCCGTTTGAGGATCTGAAGTGAGCGCACCGCTGCGGCTGATTCTGTTTGACGTCGACGGCACCCTGGTGGACAGCCAGGCCGCGATTACCGGCGCGATGGCAGAAGCGTTTGAGGGCGTGGGCCTGGATGTGCCGCCGCGCGACGTGATCTTGTCCATCGTCGGCCTGTCGCTGCCGCTCGCCATGCAGGAGCTGGCACCGGATCAGGATGCGGCCACAGTCGATGCGCTGGTTGACGGCTACAAGTCGTCCTACAGGCTGACGCGCGAGGCCGCAGGCGCGGGGCATTCGCCGCTCTATCCCGGTGCGCGCGCAGCACTGGCAGAGCTGCACGAGGTGCCGGACTACCTGCTGGGGGTGGCCACCGGAAAATCGCAGCGCGGGCTGGATGCGCTGATCGCCGCGCACGGGCTGGACTGCTTCGTGACCCGACAGGTGGCCGATCACCACCCGTCGAAACCGCACCCCTCGATGGTCCTGACCGCGATGGCAGAGACCGGGGTCGAGGCAGCCAGCACCGTGATGATCGGCGACACGCGGTTCGACATTGAAATGGGGCGCGCCGCGGGGGTCACCACCATCGCCGTGCCCTGGGGATACCACGATGCCGAAGCATTGGGCGCCGACTATTTGATCCGCGATTTTGCGGAGCTGCGTCCGCTGCTGGCAGAGATCTGGAAGGACTAGACATATGAGCGGCTGGGCACAGAAAAGGTTCTGGAAAGCAGCTTCGGTAGCGCAAACCGACGACGGTTTTGCGGTGGAACTGGATGGTCGCCGGGTCAAGACCCCGGCCAAGGCGCCGCTGGCCGTGCCAACACGCGCCATGGCCGAAGCCATCGCCGCCGAATGGGACGCGCAGACCGAATCAGTTGATCCCGGAACCATGCCTTGCACCCGCTCGGCGAATGCCGCGATCGACAAGGTGACACATCAGCACAGCGAAGTGGCGGCGATGTTGGCGGAATACGGGGATGCCGATCTGCTGTGCTACCGCGCCGACTCGCCGGCCGAGCTTATCGCGCGCCAAGCGCAGGAATGGGATCCAGCGCTGGACTGGGCCGAAACCGCGCTCGGCGTCCGTCTGGCACCACGCAGCGGCATTCTGCACCAGCCGCAGGACGCCGCGGCGCTGGTGCGCCTGGGCGACAAGGTCGCGGCGCTGAGCCCGTTCCAGCTGGCCGGGTTTCATGACCTTGTCGGCATCTCCGGCTCTTTGATCCTGGGTTTTGCCGCGGCGCTGGACTGGCGCCGCGCGGAAGACATCTGGCAGCTGTCGCGGCTGGATGAACGCTGGCAGGAAGAACAGTGGGGCAAGGACGACGAGGCGCAGGCGACGGCGGCCGTCAAGCAGCAGGAATTCCTGCATGCCAAACGTTTCTTCGATCTTGCGACGGAATGCTGAAAATTACCGGAACACCCCTCGGAAAGACAATATTTTTCCCGAGGGGTGTTTGTGCGCATGCCGCGCATCGAATTTCCTGATACGACCCTTGACGTTTGTTGATGAATGCGCCCACACTCGGGCATGAATTGGGGGTAAACCCTTCTTCAGTCTCATTTCCGGCGGGGGATCGCCGGATAATAAGAACCGCCGAATGGCGGGCCATCAGGAAGAGGTTAATATGAAAAAATCCGTTATTTTGGGCGCAATGACCTTCGCCGGTCTTGCGGCTGGCGCGGCATCTGCCGGCACGCTGGACGACGTGAAAGCGCGCGGCAAGCTGAACTGCGGCGTCACCACCGGCTTGGTCGGCTTTGCCGCTCCGAATGCGAATGGCGAATGGGAAGGTTTCGACGTGGCGGTGTGCCGTGCCGTGGCCGCAGCCGTGCTGGGCGATTCCACCGCAGTGGAATTTGTGCCGACCACCGGCAAGACCCGCTTTACCGCGCTGGCGTCGGGCGAGATCGACATGCTGGCCCGCAACACCACCTGGACCTTCAGCCGTGACGTGGACCTGAAGTTTGAATTCACCGGCGTCAACTATTATGACGGTCAGGGCTTCATGGTTCCCAAGGAGCTGGGCGTGTCCTCGGCCAAGGAACTGGACGGCGCCACCGTCTGCATCCAGACCGGCACCACCACCGAGCTGAACCTGGCGGATTTCTTCCGCTCCAACAACATCAGCTATGAGCCGGTGCCGATCGAGACCAACGCCGAAGCGCAGCAGCAGTATCTGGCGGGCGCCTGTGACGTCTACACCACCGACGCCTCCGGTCTGGCGGCCACCCGGGCCACCTTTGACGATCCGTCGGCGCATGCGCTGCTGCCCGAAATCATCTCGAAAGAGCCGCTGGGCCCGCTGGTCCGCCACGGCGACAACGAGTGGGGCGACGTGGTCCGCTGGACCCTGAACGCGCTGATCGCAGCCGAAGAGCTGGGCGTCACCTCCGCCAATCTGGGCGACATGGCGTCCGGCACCGACAACCCGGAAATCAACCGTCTGCTGGGGACCGAAGGCACCCTGGGCGACATGCTGGGCCTGTCGGCTGACTGGGCGAAAAACGCTGTTGCGGCCGGCGGCAACTACGGCGAGATCTTTGCCAAGAACATCGGCGAGGACACCCCGATCGGTCTGGCCCGCGGTCTGAACGCACAGTGGACCGAAGGCGGCCTGCTGTACGCACCGCCGTTCCGCTAAACACACCATGGCGAGGGGCGCAGGTATTTCCTGCGCCCTTTTCCTATCTTTGCATAAGCTCCGGCCAGCTGCGGAGCGGCGACCAACGCCGCCATGACAGAAAACCGGAGCCCAGGGGATCACATATATGTCAACGCTCTCGGACCCTCCAAAGGAGCAGTTCAGGCTGTCCATGCTCCTTTATGATACCCGGTATCGCTCGGCCACCATTCAGGTCATCGCGATGTTCGGCTTCATGCTTCTGGCCGCATGGCTGATCAACAACGCCATCGTCAACCTCAACACGCTGGGAAAGCCCGTCTCATTCGGGTTCCTGGGCGAGACCGCAGGTTATGACATCAACCAGCGACTGCTGGACTACGACAACCAGGACAGCCATATGCGCGCGGCCTTCCTGGGGCTGCTGAACACGCTTGTGATCGCCTTCATGGGCTGCGTCGCGGCAACCATTGTCGGGGTGTTCGTCGGTGTTCTGCGGCTGTCGTCAAACTGGCTCGTTGCGCGGATCATGACCGTCTACGTCGAGATGTTCCGCAACATTCCGGTTCTGCTGTGGATCGTGCTGATTTTTGCCATCGTCACCGAATCGACGCCGCACCCGAATACCTACAAGGGGCTGGAAACCGGCGCCGTGGTGGTCACCAACCGGGGCACCTACCTGCCGGAACCGCTGTTCTCGCGCACGCTGGGCGATGTGCATCTGTTTGGCGACTCCGCCCTGCGCTTTAATGTGTCGCTGGACCTGATCGCCATTCTGGTGGTGCTGGGTCTCAGCATCTTTGCCTCGATCAAGATCCGCCAGAGGGCGGACCGCATCCAGGAAGCCACCGGCGTTCGCCCACGGACCTGGCATAGCCGGGCCGCCGTGCTGATCCTGCCGATGCTGGCGCTGATGATCGCCCTGGGCTTTCACCTGGGTTACCCTGAGCTGAAGGGCTTCAACTTCCGTGGCGGCACCCATCTGCGCAACTCGCTGCTGGCCCTTTGGCTGGCGCTGTCGCTGTACACCGCGGCCTTCATCGCGGAAATCGTGCGGGCCGGTATCCTCGCGATCTCGGGGGGGCAGACAGAGGCCGCATCGGCCCTGGGCCTGCGTCCCAACCGGACCATGTCGCTGGTGATCCTGCCGCAGGCGCTGCGGGTTATCATCCCGCCGCTGATCTCCAACTACCTGAACCTGACCAAGAACTCCTCGCTGGCGATTGCCGTGGGGTACATGGACATTACCGGCACCCTTGGCGGTATCACCATGAACCAGACCGGCCGTGAGCTGGAATGCGTGCTGTTGTTGATGCTGGTGTATCTGGGTCTGTCGCTGTCAATCTCGGCGGTGATGAACTGGTACAACGAAGCCGTGAAGCTGAAGGAGCGCTGAGATGAGCGGTACACATGCCCATACCGTCGCCTATGTGCGCGACACCATGCTTCCCGAGCAGGCCCCTCCGGCGTCCGAGGTCGGTCCGATCGGTTGGATGCGTCATAACCTGTTCTCCAACTGGCTGAACACCATCCTGACCCTGGTGGCGCTGGCGGTGATCTACTACGTGCTGTCCGGCGTGCTGCCGTGGGTCTTTTTGTCGGTCTGGAACGCGGACTCGCTGAGCGAGTGTCGCGAGATCATGAAAGCGACCTGGGGCACCACCCATGGTCATGCCTGCTGGGGCGTGATCAAGGAACGGTGGTTGCAGCTGCTGTTCGGTTTCTACCCGCCCGAGCATTATTGGCGCCCGATCCTCGCGCTGTTGCTGCTGCTGGTGTCGCTGAGCCCGATCCTGTTCTCGGACCGGGTGTCGTCCAAGGTGCTGATTCTGACCGCGGCCTACCCCTTCATCATGCCCTTCCTGCTGTGGGGGGGCACCATCTGGGGCCCGCTGAGCGCGGCGCTGGGGTTTGTCATCGGCTATCTGGTCATCAAATACGGCTCGGAAAAGCTGGGCGAACTCGGCGGCATGATCGCCGGCGTCGTGGCCGCGGTCATCTGGTGGTTCCTGTTGGCAGGCCCTGTGAGCGCGGCGCTGTCAACAGTGCTGCCTATCGGCATCGAAGCGGTGCAAAGCCGTCAGTTCGGTGGCTTCATGTTGGCGATTATGCTGGGGGTCGTGGCCATTGGCGTGTCGCTGCCGATTGGCGTGGTGCTGGCGCTGGGGCGTCAGTCCGACCTGCTGATCGTCAAATACATCTGCGTCGGCTTCATCGAGTTCATCCGCGGCGTGCCGCTGATCACGTTGCTGTTCGTGGCCTCGCTGCTGCTCAACGTCTTTCTGCCGCCGGGGACCAATTTTGACATCATCCTCCGGGTGATGATCATGATGACCCTGTTCTCCGCCGCCTATATGGCAGAGGTGATCCGCGGTGGTCTGGCAGCCCTGCCCAGGGGCCAGTACGAAGGGGCCGACAGTCTTGGTCTCAACTACTGGCAGGCGCAGCGGCTGATCATCATGCCGCAGGCGCTGAAGATCTCCATTCCGGGCATCGTCAGCACCTTCATCGGGATTTTCAAGGATACCACGCTGGTGTCGATCATCGGCCTGTTCGATGTCATCGGCCTGGCCAGTGCGATCCGCGCAGACACGGCCTGGAACGGCATCTACTGGGAACTGTTCGCCTTTATCGCGGCGCTGTTCTTCGTCGTCTGCTTCTCCATGTCCCGTTATTCCATGTATCTTGAGCGTCGCCTCAAGACGGACCACCGTTAAGGAGTTCAACACATGTCTGAACTTATGACCAACCGCGCAATCGACCGCTCCAAGATGCAGGTGAGCGACGAGGTTGCCATTGAAATCAACAACATGAACAAGTGGTACGGCTCCTTCCACGTGCTGCGCGACATCAATCTGACCGTCAACCAGGGCGAGCGGATCGTGATCGCGGGGCCATCGGGATCCGGCAAATCCACCCTGATCCGCTGCCTTAATGCGCTGGAGGAACACCAGCAGGGCAAGATCGTGGTGGACGGCACCGAACTGTCCAACGACCTGAAGAACATCGACAAGATCCGGTCCGAAGTCGGGATGGTGTTCCAGCACTTCAACCTGTTCCCGCATCTGACCATCCTGGAAAACTGCACGCTGGCGCCGATCTGGGTGCGCAAGACGCCCAAGAAGGAGGCCGAAGAGCGGGCGATGCACTTCCTCGAGAAGGTCAAGATCCCCGAGCAGGCCCACAAGTACCCCGGTATGCTGTCGGGCGGCCAGCAGCAGCGTGTGGCGATCGCACGCAGCCTGTGCATGATGCCGCGCATCATGCTGTTCGATGAACCTACATCGGCGCTCGACCCGGAGATGATCAAGGAGGTGCTCGACACCATGATCGAACTGGCCGAGGAAGGCATGACCATGCTGTGCGTGACCCACGAGATGGGCTTCGCCCGTCAGGTGGCAAACCGGGTGATCTTTATGGATGCCGGCCAGATTGTGGAACAGAACGAGCCCGAAGAGTTCTTCAACAATCCCCAATCGGAACGTACCAAACTGTTCCTGAGCCAGATCCTGGGCCACTAAGAAGCTGGAATGATTTGAAAAGGCCGGGCATTTCGCCCGGCCTTTTTTTGTCTGCGCAGGCAGAGGGTCAGCCGTGGCTGGCAAAGACCTCGGTTCTGCCGCCGGCCAGGATCAGCAGGGTGTCGAAAGCTTCGCGCTCGCCTCCCATCTCCATCCCCGGCGATCCGATTGGCATACCAGGCACGGTCAGCCCCAGAGCATCGGGGCGTTCGGCGAGAAGCCGCTGGATATCGGCGGGCGGCACGTGGCCCTCGATCACATATGCGCCGACCATCGCGGTATGGCAGGAGGCCAGGTCATCGGTGATCCCCAGCTTCTCCTTCATCGCCCACAGCTGCGCGTCGGGCACGTCAGTGATCTCGGTCTGGAACCCGGCGACAGCAAGGCGCTCACCCCAGGCGGTGCAGCAGCCGCAGGTGGGCGACTTCATGATGCGGATGATTTGCTCCGGTGCGGCCGCGGCGGCAGGCAGGTGGGCAAAAGGCAGGGCGGCTGCGGCCAGCAGAAGGGAACGGCGGTTCATGGCGGGCTCCTGGTTCAAGCGATGTCTCTCTCCCGAACCTAGGAAACCGCACCTGTCGCGGCCAGAACCCTCCTGCGCGGGATGCGGCGGGATGCCGCGGTTTATTCGCCCAGAAGCTCCCGCGGGACGACGAAATCCAACACTTTGGCGCTGCTCCAGCCGATATCCTGCCAGCGTTGCACATCGAACCGCGCGACCAGCGTCGCACCCGTGGGATAGTCTTCAAACCGGGAATGGTCCGGCGGGTGGCGCACGATGGAATGGGCAAAGGCGCCGATGCCGGGATTGTGGCCGATCATCATCACGCAGGGGTGTTCCGCCTGCTGCAGCAGCTGGAACATGATGTCGGAATTGCCGTGGTACAGCCGCTCGGTGAAGGCGGCCTGCGCCTCCAGGCCCATGAGGTCCCAGGTCTCACGGGTGCGCTGTGACGAGGAAGAGATCACCTGGTCCGGCAGATAGCCATTGTCGCGCAGCCAGGCACCGATGGCCGGAGCCGCGCGGCGGCCGCGCTTGTTCAGCGGGCGGGCATGATCGCTGGGCACATTTGTGTCCCAGGCGGATTTGGCGTGGCGGGTCAGGATCAGGGTGCAGGTCATGGGTGATGAAAATGCCTCATGTGATGTGCGGTTTGGTCTGGATCCCGGCCAGCCCCGCGGCTGAGCGGGCAGGCAAGGCGGGCGCGGCAGCCGCCGGACATGCAGTCGGCGCCTGCGGGCGTTGCAAGGTGGTCGTGGCAGGCGGCCAGGTCGTACCGCGCCCTTGCGGAGAGCGCCCCGGCGGGGCAGGCGGACAGGCAGGGCCGCAGGCGGCAGCGGTGGCAGGGCGACTCTGCCAGCGGCGGGGGGGGTATGTCAAACTCGTGGTTGAAATGCAGCGCTCCACGCAAGGAAATCAGCAATCCCACCCGATCATGCACCAGCATCTGTGACGGCGATGTGAAACAGCGCCCCGAGGCCAGTGCCCAGTTGACAAAGGGTTGGTAAGGCGGCCCGCCAAAGGGGTAGAACACGCGCGCGCCCAGTGTTTCCCCCATGCCCCCCACCACCCGTTCGGACCATCGGTCAACCGGGTCGGGCAGGCCATCGCGGGCCTCGACGCTGCGGGTGAACCGGGGCCAGAAGGCACCTCCAGTGCCCAGCAGCACCAGCGTGCCACGCTGAAGCAGATGCACAGGCTGGCGGGCGGGGTGCAGCGCGCCGTAGATCTCCAGCCCGGCGGCGGCGACGGCGCGTTCGACGTCGGCATAGCGGTCAGCGCAGGTCGTGGTCATAGGCGCAGGCTCCGGGCGGTTTGCCCCAGCCTAACAGCGCCGCCGCCCACGCCAGAAGCCAAAAGCGCCCTCTTACCCGCGCGCCGGTCGCTTTTTACCTGCCGGAAATATCCCGGGGGGACTTGGCCACTAGGCCGAGAGGGGCAGCGCGCCTCCCTGCCGCATGCGGCAGAGAAGGCCCGGATCAGGCCCGGATCATCGACCCGGCGCCGTGATCGGTGAACAGTTCCAACAGCACGGCGTTCTGCACCCGGCCATCGACGATTGTGCAGGCGCGCACCCCGTTGCGCACCGCGTCCAGCGCGGTTTCGGTCTTGGGGATCATGCCGCCGGCAATGACGCCGCTGGCGGTCATTTCTTCCACGTCCGAAGCTTTCAGCTCGGTCAAAACCTCGCCCACGCCGTTCTTGACGCCCGCCACATCCGTCAGCAGCAACAGCCGGTCAGCCTTGAGCGCCTTGGCAATGGCACCGGCGGCGGTGTCGCCGTTGATGTTGAAGGTCTCGCCCGCGCGGCCCGCGCCGATCGGGGCGATCACCGGGATCATGTCTTTTTCGAACAGCCCGTACAGCACCTTGGGGTCCATCTCGGCCGGGGCCCCGACAAAGCCAAGGTCCGCATTGGCCTGTTCGCAGGTGATCAGGTTGGCATCCTTGCCCGACAGCCCCACGGCGCGGCCGCCCTGAGCGTTGATGGCCTGCACGATGCGTTTGTTGACGACGCCGGACAGCACCATCTCCACCACTTCCATGGTGGCGGCATCCGTCACTCGCTTGCCGTTCACGAACTCCGACTGAATGTTCAGCTTGTCCAGCATGGCGTTGATCATCGGTCCGCCGCCATGCACGATCACAGGATTAACGCCCACCTGTCGCATCAGCACGATATCGCGTGCAAATGTCTCCATGGCCTCGTCGCTGCCCATGGCGTGGCCGCCCAGCTTGATGACAACAATGGCCCCATCATAGCGCTGCAAATATGGCAGCGCGCTTGAGAGGGTCTCGGCAGTGGCAATCCAGTCGCGGTTCATGGTCTGTGTCTTCATTGCTGTCATCATCCCTTGGTGCCATGGGTTTAGGCGGTTCCTGCCCCGCTGCCAAGCATTGCCTGTGTCGCAGTGGTGCTCACGCGGGCATTGCCCTTGCCGGTGCGGGTGATAGGGTCGCGGCGCAACCGCTGATAAGGATCGCCAGATGCGCCAGAAAACCTTGCTGCTGACCGGGGCCAGCCGTGGCATCGGCCACGCCACCGTGCGCCGCTTTCATGCTGAAGGCTGGCGGATCATCACCTGCTCGCGCAACCCGTTGCCCGCAGATTGCCCCTGGGGCGGCGAGGACCATGTGGAACTGGACCTGGCGGACCCCTCGGATACCATCAACGCGGTGGGGGAGATCCAGGAGAAATTGGACGGGCAGTTGGACGCGCTGGTGAACAATGCCGGGGTGTCCCCGAAGGGGCCAGAGGGGGAGCGTCTCAGCACGCTGAACACCGATCTGATGACGTGGGGCAAGGTGTTTCACGTGAACTTCTTCGCCTCGGTGGTGCTGGCGCGGGGCCTGAAGGATGAACTGGCGGCGGCCAAGGGGTCGGTGGTCAATGTGACCTCGATCGCGGGCAGCCGGGTGCATCCCTTTGCCGGGGCCGCCTATGCCACCTCCAAGGCTGCGCTGGCGGCGCTGACGCGCGAAATGGCGCATGACTTTGGCCCCTTGGGCGTGCGCGTCAACGCCATTGCACCGGGCGAGGTGGAAACCGCGATCCTGTCGCCCGGTACAGACAAAATCGTCGAAAAACTTCCGATGCAGCGGCTGGGCCAGCCTGAGGAGGTGGCATCGGCCATCTATTTCCTGTGTTCCGAAGCCAGTTCCTATATCTCCGGCGCGGAGATCGAGGTGAACGGCGCCCAGCACGTCTGAGTGGCCGCACCCGGCACAAGGACCGGGCGCTGCCGTTCTGCGGTCGGTCAGCTGACCGCGCGTTTCAGCGCCGGGATGTTGCCCAGCAGCAAGACATCAAAGGCCAGGGCCGCAAGCAGCACCAACCCGGTCAGCGGAAACGCCAGTGACACCAGTACGGCGATCAGCACTGCGCCTTTCCAGAACGGCAGATCAGCTGGCAGCGGCGGTGCGGCCAGACGGGCCGCCCGTGCGGGGCGGCGTTTCAGCCACATCACCACACCAGAGACGCAGACAAACACCACCGACAGGCAGAACACGGTGTTCAGCACCACGTTCCACAGACCCAGATCCCCCTCATGGAAAGCAATACCCACAGCCATGGATTTGCCCGCCAGCGAATAATCGGCAAATTTCACGTCGCCCAGAATCTTGCCGGTGAATTGGTCGATATGCACGGTGCGATCGCACGTGGGGCAGTTGCTGTCGTTGCTCATGCTGTCCTGATTGAGGGTGAAGACCCCGACCTGATCGCGCGGGAATACGATGCGAAAACGCCCTTCGTACCCCAGCGCGCGGGCCAGTGCCGCCACCGTGTCGCCGGTGACGGGCGTGCCCTCGGGGAGGCCGGTGAGACCCGCTTCAGAGCCGGATTCGGGCATCAAGGTCTGTTCCAGTGCCCAGGGCACGTCCTTGGTGGCGCCGTGGTTCATATGCGCTGCGTGGGTGCTGTCGGACAGCGGCACCGCCTCCCATTTCTGGGCGGGAAAGGTGGACCAGGCCTGCACAAACCGTTCGCCCCAAAAGCCTGACCAGGCCAGGCCGGACACCAGAAATACCACCAGCAGAAGCGAGATATAGACACCAATCACGGCATGCAGGCTTTTCCACAAGGCCCGGCCGCGGGCGGCCAGGTTCGGCACAAAGGCCGCGGCAGAGTTGCCGCGCGGCCACCACAGGTATAACCCGGTCAGCACCAGCACGATCCCGAGCCCCGCGGCGATTTCGATCAGCCGGTCGCCGGTATCGCCAAACAGCAGGCTGCCGTGGATGTCTGACAGGAAGTCATACCAGCCTGCCCGGCGGTCCCAGGTTTGAACCACCTCAGCCGTGTAGGGGTCCACGGCGACCATGCGCTGGCCGCCTTCGACGGCAACCCGCACCACAGCGGCGCGGTCATCGGCCTTGGGGCCGATCCACTCCACCAGCGTTGCCCCCGGCAGATGGTCAAGCGCGGCCTGGGTCTGGGTGGCGATGGGCAGGGCGGTCTCCTGGGCGGGGATGGTCACATATTCGCCCTCGCGCCCGTCAAACAGGGCGATGTACATCATCAAGAGGCCGGTGACCGCCAGCATGATAAGGAAGGGGACAACATAAAGCCCGGCATAGAAATGCCAGCGCCAGGCGGCGAAGTAGAACTTTTCAGAAAGCGGACGCGCAGGCTGCGCGGAGTGCGGTTGGCTGGTCGCCATGATGGTCTCTCCATATCGGAACAGGGCCGGGCAGCGGGCTGCCGGCATAGATTTCAGCTGTGTTCAGAAACGTCAGGAGAGTGCGGGCGGGCCGCGGGCGTCATAGCGCCAGTGAAAGCCGGCAGTATGGTGGGTGAAAGGCGCATGCGCCCAGCGATTGCTGAGCGGCGCATTCAGGTCGAGACTGATCTGGCTGTCGGGCAGCGCCGCCAGCGCGCCAAGGGCGGCAAAGGGGCAGCTGCGGTCTTCCATCTGCTCGGTGGGGGCATGGTCGGGCGTATCGCCGCCCAGATCCACCCAGGTTTCCACCGGGCCGGTGCCGGTGCAGATCACCAGCAGCACCTTGCCGTCCGCGCTGCTGCCTGGCATCCAGCCAGTTGGGATCAGCCCGGCGACAGCCAGGGCGATCACAACCAGCAAAGCGGGCAGGCGGCGCAGCACGTGTCAGAGACCGGCGATGATGGCGCGCAGGGTGGCGATGCCGTCCCCTTTTTCGGAGGAAGTCAGCACCAGTTCGGGGTAGGCGGCGGGGTGTTTGGCCAGTGCGCCCTTGACTTGCTCCAACACTTTGGCGCGGTCCTTTTCCTTGACCTTGTCGGCCTTGGTCAGCACGCATTGGAATGTCACCGCAGCGCTGTCCAGCAGGGACATGATCTCCGCATCCACCGGTTTCACGCCGTGGCGGCAGTCAATCAGCACAAAGGCGCGGCGCAGGTTCTGGCGGCCCGACAGATAGCGCTTCAGCAGCTTTTGCCACTGCTCCACGACCTTGAGCGGCGCGTTGGCATAGCCATAGCCGGGCAGGTCGACCAGATACAGCTCTGGCCCCTGGGTGAAGAAGTTGATCTCCTGTGTGCGTCCCGGCGTGTTGGAAGCGCGCGCGATGCCCTTGGTGCCGGTCAGCGCGTTGATCAGGCTGGATTTGCCCACGTTGGAACGACCGGCAAAGCAGACTTCCAGCCGGTCCGCGTCGGGCAGGCCGTTCATTGCCACCACGCCTTTCAGGAACTCGGTCTCGCGGGCGAACAGCTTGCGGCCCTTTTCGGCGGAGATCTCGTCCGGCGCTTCGGCCAGTGAAAATTGCATTTGCATTACAGCACCTCTACCGCGTCGCCCAGGCGGATCTCGCCGCCGCGCACCACTTCGGCATAGACCGAAAACTCCTGGTGGCCCCAATTGTCCTTGAGGGTCTTGAGCGTATCGGCGTCGCGTTCGCCGGTTTCGGGGTTGGCGGTGGTGGCCAGGCAGCGCGTGGCCTTCTCGCGGACGGCAAATACGGCCCCGCCGATCTGCACCTCACGGCCCAGCCAGTTGTTTTCAGCCCAGGCCTCACCCAGATCGAACCAGATATTGCCGCGCCAGCGCTGCGGCGACAGGTCGTGGCCGATGGCCTGTTCCACCGCGCGGTGCGAGGCCCGGTTGCACAGGGAGACGGAGGGGAAATCAGTATCGGTCATGCCGCGCCCCGGCACCCGGACAATGCGGGCAGAGGCGGCGCGGTTGGCGGGCAGCAGCGGTTTCTCCCAGTCGAGAAACCGTTGCAGGTCGGCCGGGTTTTCCGGGTCGAACGTCAGATCGGGCTGTGCCGGGTGGGCCAGCGCCAGCTGGCCGCTCACATCGTCGAGCCGGGCGGTCACCGCCATCAGCGCGGGGGCCTTGGCGGCGCGGGTAAAGTTCTGGCAGGGCACCCATTCGCGGCCATCCGCCTGGGAGGCCTCATGCGCGACGGCCCAAACGCGGTCGCCGGGCATTGTCTGCCCGGCGACCATGGTGACGCTGTCCAGTGCCTCCCGCCCATGAGATTTGAGCGGGTGGCGCCAGATGTCCGTGACCGTTGCGGCCATCACTTCTCAGCCTTGGGCTTCTTCTTGAAGCCCGACTTGATGTTGCCGAAAACGTCCGGCGTGTACCCATGGCTGCGCATGATCAGATACTGCTGGGTGAAGGTGATCGTGTTGTTGGCAATCCAGTAGACCACCAGACCCGACGCAAACCCGCCCAGCATGAACATGAACACCCACGGCATCCAGGCAAAGATCATCTGCTGCGTCGGATCGGTCGGTGCCGGGTTCAGCTTCTGCTGCAACCACATCGAGATGCCCAGCAGGATCGGCAGGATGCCGATGAAGACCAGCGCCAGGATGCTTTCCGGTGCGGGGGTTCCCCAGGGCAGCAGGCCGAACAGGTTGAAGATCGAGGTCGGATCCGGCGCGCTGAGATCCTGGAACGGCCCAAAGAAGGGCGCGTGGCGCAGTTCCAGCGTGACGAAGATCACCTTGTAGAGCGAGAAGAAGATCGGGATCTGGATCAGGATCGGCAGACAGCCCGCGGCGGGGTTCACCTTTTCCTTCTTGTACAGCTCCATCATCTCCTTCTGCATCTTCTGGCGGTCGTCGCCGGCCCGCTCCTTGAGCTTCTCCATCTCCGGCTGAAGCTCTTTCATCTTGGCCATGGAGGCATAGGATTTATAGGCCAGCGGGAACACCAGGATCTTGATGACAACAGTCAGGCCGATGATTGCCCAGCCCATGTTGCCGATCATCAGGTTCAGGTGATGCAGCAGCCAGAACATGTATTTGGTGATGAAGAAGAACCAGCCCCAGTCGATGCTGTCGATGAAGCCTTCGATCCCGGCGTCTTCATAGGCGCGGATGGCTTCCCATTCCTTGGCACCGGCGAACAGCTGGGTGGTCACCTCGGAGGACTGTCCGGCGGCCAGAGTCACGGCGGGCATGACGATGTCCGTCTGGTAGATCTCGCGGCGCTCGTCGTATTTGGCGATCGAGCGGAAGCCCTGGCCCGGCGCGGGCACCAAGGTGGTCATCCAGTAGTGATCGGTAAAGCCAATCCAGCCGTCTTCCGCGACCTGTCGCACCTCGGCGCGGGCACCGTCGCGCGGGTCCAGCTCAAAGTCTTCCATGTCGTCGTAATCGATCTCCGCCAGCTCTCCGTCGGCCATGCCGATCAGACCTTCGTGCAGGATGAAGAAGTTTTTCAGATCCTGCGGCAGGCCGTGGCGCGCAAGGGTGCCATACGGTGCCAGCGAGACGGTGGTGTCGGAGGCATTCGTCACCGACTGGGTGACCGAGAACATGTAGTTCTCATCCACCGCGATGGTGCGGGCGAAGGTCAGCCTCTTGCCGTTGTCCCAGGTCAGCGTCACGGGGCTGTCCGGGGACAGGGTGGCGCCTTCGGGGGCGCTCCACAGGGTGTTGGCACCGGGCACATCTGCGGCCGACAGGCCTGCACCGGACGCCCATCCATAAAGCGCGTAATAGGCCTGTGCCTCTCCCACCGGTTTCAGCAGCGTGACGATCGGCGAATCCGCGTCGATGGTCTCGCGGTAGTCCTTCAGCGACAGGTCGTCGATCCGCCCGCCCTGCAACGAGATGCTGCCGGTGATGCGCGGCGTTTCGATGGCGAGGCGCGGTGCCTGGGCCGCTTCGGCCCCTGCGGTGGTCGTATCCGCGACGCTGTCGGCACCGGCACTGGGCGCGGTCGCTGTTGCGGTATCGCCCGCAGGGACGGCCTCGCTGATCGCGGTCTCCGGCGCCTGTTCCGGCTCTGGCGGCGGGAAAAACGTGTACCAGCCGAGAATCACCAGGAAGCTGAGAGCGGTTGCGAGAATTAGATTTTTGTTCTGATCGTCCATTGGGGACTGCCACCTCGTGTAGGGAAGGACAGGTGGGGTTCAACAGAGGTGGGCCGCAAAGGTCAAGCAGAATCACGTCGCGCCGGGAAGGCAGAGCCCCCCGGCGCGGTATTCATTGTGGTTAAAGCGGTGTTCAGGGGCGCTGGCGGCCGATGGCCGGCGTGTCCTGCAATTTGGCCTGATGGGCGGTGATCCAGTCCAGCGTCTGTTCAAAGGGCATCGGTCGACCGATGCCAAAGCCCTGCACATGGCCGCAACCCAGCTGTGCCAGCAACGCGTGTTCCCCTGCGGTTTCCACACCTTCGGCCAGGGTCTCCAGCTCCAGCCGTTCCGCCATGCTCAGAACCGCGGAAATCAGTTTCTGCTGGTCGGGATCCTGATCCGCCTTCATCACAAAGGAGCGGTCGATCTTGATGCGCGATATGCTGAAACGGCGCACCGCGGCGATCGAGGCATGGCCGGTGCCGAAATCATCCAAATCAATCCGGCAGCCCATCTCGCTGAGAGTGGTGATGTTGCGGGTGATGGTGTCGTCCGGCTGGTCGGTCATCACCGTCTCCAGAATTTCCACACACAGGCGCTCAGGCGCCAGATCAAAGCGCTCCAACTCCCATTTGACGCGGGCGGCCAGACCGGGGTTGCGCAGTTCCTGGGTGGCGAAGTTGACGCCGACGCTGGGCACATGCACGCCTGCCTCGTCCCAGGCTTTGACTGCGACCAGCGCGTTGTAAAGCATCACCTGGCTCAGCCGGTCCATCAGCCCGGCCTCCTCCAGCGCGGGCAGGAAGGTCGAGGGCGGCACCAGTCCCTGCACCGGGTGCGACCAGCGGGCCAGCGCCTCAAACCCTGAGATGCGACCAGTGTCGGTGCAGATCTGCGGCTGGAACCAGGCCTGAATGTGGCCCGCCTCCAGGGCGTCGGCCGCTTCCTCGCTCAGGTTGGGGCGGGTGTTGCCGCGGCTTGGCAGATCGGCGGAGTAGGCGCGGATACCGCCCGGACCGCTGCTGCGGGCTTCGCTCAGGGCGGCGGTGGCGGCGCTGATCCAGTCGGCGGCGTCCTTGCCCGGCGCGCGGTGGCGCTGGCAGAACCCGATCGAGGAGGTGAGATAGACAGTGGTGCCATCCAGCGGCACCGGTTCTTCGGCGGCGGCCTGCATCCGGCCGGCAAGCTGGATGCACAACTCCAGGTCCAGTTGCAGCGTGGGCGACAGGCAGACGGCAAAACGGCTGTCCCCAACCCGCGCGACGGTGTCCCCCTCGCGCAGCACCGAGGTGATCTGGTCGCCGCAGTGCTGCATGATGCGGTCGCCGGCCTCCTGACCGTGGCGATCGCTCAGGGCGCGGTATTCGTCCAGTTCGATCACAAAGATCGCGGCGCGCAGATCGGAATCGCGGCAGTCCTCGAACACCCGTTCGGCGGCCTGCTCGAACCCGTCCCGCAGAATCATGCCGGTCACGCTGTCATGCGGTACGCCAGAGCCTGAAAGTCGGCTGAATCCGCCGCTGGCGACGATCAGCACAGGCAGGCCAAGCGCCACGGCCAGCAGGGCAACTTCGCCGCCCAGCCAATAGGTAGCCAGCGTCAAAGCCGGCAGGAAAGCCAGCATTGGTGGCCCAAATAGCGCCGAGGCCAGCGTTTTGCGCAGTCGTGTCAGGAGACCTGAACCGGTGTTCATCATCGTCAGACCTTTCGTCTGCATCCAGTCATACTGGCCACAGACTAGGGGGCTGATCTGACTCGAGAGTTAACGCAAATTCGGAATCTCGCCATTTTCGCCGTCGGGTTCGGCGTTCTTCAGCTCCAGGCCCGAAAAATCGAAAAGTTTCGGGTCCAGAAGATGCGATGGCCGGGCATTCATCAGCGCGCGGAACATCACCTGACGGCGGCCGGGGCTGTTTGATTCCCATTGGTCCAGAATCTGTTTCACCTGCTGCCGCTGCAACCCGTCCTGACTGCCGCAAAGGTCGCAGGGAATGATCGGGTAGTTCATGGCGCGGGCGAATTTCTCGCAGTCGGCCTCGGCGACATGGGCCAGCGGGCGGTAGAGGAAGAGATCGCCTTCCTCGTTCACCAGTTTCGGTGGCATCGTCGCCAGACGCCCGCCGTGAAACAGGTTCATGAAAAAGGTTTCCAGAATGTCGTCGCGATGATGGCCCAGCACCACCGCCGAGCAGCCCTCCTCCCGCGCGATGCGATAGAGGTTGCCGCGGCGCAGGCGCGAACACAGCGCGCAATAGGTGCGGCCCTGCGGCACCTTGTCGACGACGATGCTGTAGGTGTCCTGATACTCGATCCGGTGCGGCACGCCCATCTTTTCCAGAAACTCCGGCAGCACCGTGGCCGGAAATCCGGGCTGGCCCTGATCCAGGTTGCAGGCCAGCAGACCCACCGGCAAGAGGCCGCGCCATTTCAGCTCGTACAGCACCGCCAGCAGGGTATAGCTGTCCTTGCCGCCGGAGAGGCAGACCAGCCATTTCGGCGTGCTGCCGTCCGTGCGCCGCTCAACCATGCCATATTGCTCGATCGCCTCGCGCGCATAGCGCACGATGCGTTTGCGGAGCTTCTTGAACTCGGTGGTTGCGGGGGCGCCGGCAAACAGCGGATGGATTTCGTCCAGATCATCATCAAGCATGGCCGCGCCCTAGCCGAGGACGGGCGTTTTGCCAAGGAAAAAAGCTGTGCGGGGGTCAATCGCGGCGGTCGGTATCGGGGACCGGATCATAGCCGTCGCCGCCGAAGGGGTGGCAGCGCCCGATGCGGCGCGCGGTCAGCCAGGCGCCGCGGATGGCGCCATGTTTTTCCAAGGCTTCAAGAGCATAGGCCGAACAGGTCGGCTGATAGCGGCAGTTGAAGCCGACCCAGGGGCTGAACAGCAGCCGATAGGCACGCACGGGAATTGCAAAAAGATGGGCCAGCAGGGTCATCGCGCAAAGATAAGGGCAGGGTGGCGGTTGCGCAATGCAGGCAAAGACCGCGCGCATTGTTGGCTCAGGTGCCGTGGACCTTCCTGAGCGCGTAGATCAGATCGCGCTTCAGATCCTCGAACGGGCGCTGGGCGGTTTCAATGGCACGGCCGATCAGCACATAGTCCCACCCGGCGCGGCCATGGGTGGGCAGCACCATGCGGGCGGCCTCGCGCAAGCGGCGCTTGGCGCGGTTGCGGGCCACCGCATTGCCGACCTTTTTGGAGCAGGTGAAGCCGACGCGGATGCTCTCGGCATCGCGGCGGTCGCGGCCTTGCAGCATCATCGCCTTGGTGCCCT
Organism: Leisingera sp. SA32; assembly: GCF_056033425.1. Classification (NCBI taxonomy): domain Bacteria; kingdom Pseudomonadati; phylum Pseudomonadota; class Alphaproteobacteria; order Rhodobacterales; family Roseobacteraceae; genus Leisingera; species Leisingera sp. SA32. Next base: position 48,797 of record NZ_JBVYHB010000022.1, read on the forward strand.
GCTTGCGCGCGGGCGGGCGGGCGCAGGCCAGGAAATCGCGGCGCTTGGCCATGATTTCGATCTGCGGTGCAGTGTCAGATGCACAAACGGACACCGCCGGAGACTGATCCCCGCGGGCAGCGTTGCCATCCTTGGGGGTCTCCGGCGGTGTCATGTCCGTCGATGCGGGAACTGAGCTTATGCGCTCAGTTCTTTACGACCGCGTGCGCGGCGTGCATTCAGGATCTTGCGGCCTGCCTTGGTGGCCATGCGCGCACGGAAGCCGTGGCGGCGTTTGCGAACCAGGTTCGAAGGCTGATAGGTGCGTTTCATCGCTCCGGTCTCCACATAATTGTCTACGGGTCGGGCATGGAATCGGCCTGCCCCGGTGTCTATCTCGAAGCCCGGTCTCTAGAAGGGAATGGCGGTCAAGTCAAACCCCGACGGCGCTGTTTTCGCCAAGAATCGCCCGGAACTGCAATATTTTTGCCGCAACACCCACACCGCACGGCCACAAGCAGTGGCACCGTTACAGAATGCAGCCGTTTTGCACCACAATTCTCACGCCAGGCGCGGGGCAGATCAACCACCCGTGAGCCAGCGCGGCTTGCTCTCGTGCGCAGGCCATATAAGGCGTAGCTACGCAACAAGACAACAAGACGGGACCAGACAGATCATGAGCAAGACCCCGAAATCCGAGCCGCAATCAGATGCCCGGCCAGGGCTGCTGCGCCATTTGCCGCTGCTCGCCGTGGTGGCGGTGGCACTGATCGGGGCGGTCACGCTGCGGGATTACCTGACATTTGACACCCTGCGCGACAACCGCGCGGCGCTGATGGCGTTTCGCGACCAGAACTATCCGGGACTGGTTGCGGCCTTTGTCGGGCTCTACATTGTGATCGTGGTATTCTCCTTGCCGGGTGCGGCGGTGGCCTCTGTCACCGGGGGGTTCCTGTTCGGGCTGGTGGCGGGCACAGTGTTCAACGTGACCGCGGCCACCATCGGCGCCGCGGGCATCTTTCTGGCCGCGCGCTGGGGGCTGGGGGCGATGCTGACCGCCCGCATCGAAGCGGCGGAGGGCCGGGTGCAGATGCTGAAGCAGGCCTTGCGCGAAAATGAGGTCGAGGTGCTGTTGCTGCTGCGGCTGGTGCCTGCGGTGCCGTTCTTTGTGGCCAATCTGCTGCCCGCTCTGGTGGGGGTGAAACTGCGCAACTTTTTGTGGACGACGGCGGTGGGTATCATTCCCGGTGCCATCGTGTTCACTTGGATCGGCGTTGGTCTGGGGGCTGTTTTCGACCGCGGCGGCAGCCCGGACCTGACCCTGCTGTGGGAGCCACATGTGCTGGGACCGATCCTGGGACTGTGCGCGCTGGCGGCGATGCCGATCCTGGTGAAATCCATACGCGGTAAGAAATAAACGGGGGCGAGTGTCATGGACCATATAAAGTGTGACCTGCTGGTGATTGGCGCCGGATCCGGCGGCCTGTCGGTGGCGGCGGGGGCCAGCCAGATGGGGGCCGATGTGGTCCTGCTGGAAGGCCACAAGATGGGCGGGGATTGCCTGAACTACGGCTGTGTGCCGTCCAAGGCGCTGCTGGCCAGCGGCAAGGCGGCGCAGCGCCAGGGGCAGACCGCGGCCTTTGGCGTGCCCCCGCATCAGCCCCGGCCGGACTATGCGGCCGCCATGGATCACGTGCGGCAGGTGATCGAAACCATCGCGCCAGTGGACAGCCAGGAGCGATTCGAGGGGCTTGGCGTGCGGGTGATCCGCGAATTTGGGCATTTCATATCGGACCGTGAGGTGCAGGCGGGCGACCATCGCATCACCGCGCGGCGGGTGGTGATCGCCACCGGCTCATCGCCGCTGGTGCCGCCGGTGCCGGGGCTGGACACGGTGCCGTATCTTACCAATGAGACCCTGTTTGATCTGCGCGAGCACCCGTCCCATCTGCTGATCGTCGGCGGCGGCCCGATCGGCATGGAAATGGCGCAGGCGCATGTGCGGTTGGGCTGCAAGGTCACCGTGATCGAAGGTCAGCGGGCGCTGGGACAGGACGACCCCGAGGCGGTGGCGATGGTGCTGGACGCCCTGCGCGCCGAAGGCGTGGAGATCGCCGAGGGGGCCATGGTCTCGCGGGTGTCGGGGCAGGCGGGCGCGATCACGGTGGAGACCCGTGACGGCAGCCGGTTTCAGGGCAGTCACCTGCTGATGGCGGTGGGACGCCGCGCCAACACGGAGCGGCTGAACCTCGCCGCCGCCGGGATTGAGACCGAAGGTGCGGGCATCAAGGTCGATGACAGCCTGCTGACCAGCAACCGCCGGGTCTATGCAATTGGCGATGTGGCGGGCGGGCTGCAGTTCACCCATTTGGCGGGCTACCACGCCAACGTCATCATCCGCTCGGCCCTGTTTGGCCTGCCCTCCAAGGCACAGACCCGCCACATCCCGCGGGTGACCTATACCGACCCGGAGCTGGCCCAGGTCGGGCTTCAGGAGCGTGCCGCGCGCGACCTCTATGGCGCCAAGCTGGAGGTGGCGCGGTTCGACTACGGCCATAACGACCGCGCCATTGCCGAGCGCAAGAGCAGCGGTTTCATCAAGGTGATGGTTCATCGTGGTCGCCCGGTGGGCGCCACAATCGTCGGGCACCAGGCCGGAGAGCTGGTCTCGCTGTGGTCGATGGCACTGGCCAACCGCCTGAAAATGAGCCAGATTGCAGCCATGGTTGCACCCTATCCCACCATTGGGGAGGTCAACAAACGGGTGGTTGGCGCCTATTTCTCGCCGCGGTTGTTCGACAGCGGTCTGGTGAAGCGGGCGGTGCAGCTGGTGCAGCGCTGGCTGCGCTAGGATCGGGGCGAGAAACGGGGCTAGGAACAGGGGCGGCGGAATGCTGAACACGCTTTCGGGCCGATTTCTGATTCTGACCACGGTCTTCGTGATGCTGGCCGAGGTGCTGATCTTTGTGCCCTCGATCGCGCGCTTTCGCGAGGATTATCTGACGGCGCGCCTGGAGCGGGCACAGATCGCCTCCTTGGCACTGCTGGCGGACGACATGCTGGACAGCGAGCTGGAGGCGGAACTGTTGCAGACGGCGGGGGTCTACAATGTGGTGCTGCGGCGCGACGAGATCCGCCAGCTGATGCTGGCCTCGCCGATCCCGCAGCCGATCGCGGCGACCTATGATCTGCGCATGGCCGGCGCCATGACGTTGATCCGCGATGCGCTGTTGCGGCTGGCCAACCCGAAGAATGAGATTATCCGGGTCATCGGCGCGCCCGTCCGTGATGCCGGGCTGCTGATCGAGATCACCGTGGAAACCGCGCCGCTGCGCATGGCGATGATCGACTATGGCGTGCGGATCCTGATCCTGTCGGCGGTGATCTCGATTTTCACGGCGCTGCTTTTGTTCGTCGCGGTGCGGATCGTGCTGGTGAAGCCGATCAAGGGCGTTGTCGGCTATATGCAGCGCTATGCAGAGGCACCCGAAGATGCGCGCGGCATCATTAATCCCAGTTCGCGCCTTGCGGAGCTGCGCGAGGCAGAGGAAGCACTGATGCAGTTGCAGACCGAGCTGACCCATGCGCTGAAGCAGCGCGAGCGGCTGGCGCAGCTGGGCGGCGCCGTGGCCAAGGTCAGCCATGATCTGCGCAACATCCTGACCTCGGCGCAGCTGTTTACCGATCGCATCGAGATGAGCGAAGACCCCCTGGTGCGCCGCCTGGCACCAAAGCTGGTGAATTCGATCACCCGTGCCGTGTCGCTGTGCGAGGGCACCCTGGCCTTTGGCCGTGCGGAAGAGCCGGCGCCGACCTTTGCCGTGGTCTGCCTGCATGAGATCGTCGAGGACATTGTCGAGAGCGAGCGGCTGGCGGCAGATGGCGGTCTGGCGGAGATCGTCAACGCAGTGCCCCGGCCGATGATGTTGCGCGGCGATCCCGAGCAGCTGTTCCGCATCGTCATGAACCTGGTGCGCAACGCCCGGCAGGCGATTGCCGCCACCGGCAAGCCGGGGCGTGTCACCGTGGCCTGCGAGGAAGACGCGCGCCGCTGGCTGGTGACGGTCAGCGACACCGGTCCCGGCCTGCCAAAACGGGCGCAGGACAATCTGTTCACGCCGTTTCAGGGCGGCGCGCGCAAGGGGGGGACCGGGCTGGGGCTGGCCATCGCCGATGAGCTGGCCCGCGGCCACGGCGGTGCGGTGAAACTGCGTGCAACCAGCCCCGACGGCACTTGTTTCGAAGTCTGCCTGCCCAAGGGCGACGGTGCGATCTGAGGTGATGTGGGGTCATCGTGCCGCTCTTGCTGAGTGTGGCGCGCTGCGTGACAGGCAAGTGAAACTTTTTTGTTTTTGGGGTTGCGCCGCTGCGGCGCTGCGCGTAAACCCCGCCGCAGTGGACCGATAGCTCAGCTGGATAGAGTACTTGACTACGAATCAAGGGGTCGGGGGTTCGAATCCTCCTCGGTCCGCCACTACCTTCCCTCATGTATCTGATGTGTATTTGACGCTTTTGCGGTTGTGACGCTTGGGCGATCCCTTGTCGGGCCTTGGCGTGTCGGCCCCTGTGATCGCGACCTTGCGCAGAGACGCCGGGCTTTGCGGTGACGCTTGGCATGTTCCACGTGAAAGACAGTCCTGTCGCCGCAGCCTGAAGGGGATGCGGCGCAATCGGGCGGCCCGCGGCGGGATGCCAATGCCGGTTCCGCGTCATGAAATCGGGCCGGGTGAGCGCGCGCCGCGCGCGTCGCTGATGCTGGAAATCGGGGGCAATAGACGCTGCGGTATTGAATTTGGCTGCAAATGGATGGATATACTGCGTCCAATTTAGTTCGGATTTTACGAAACAGCCCTGCCGCACAGCGGAATCCTGTGGCTGGCGGCCGGTTCATTTGGGACCTTGCCGGGTTTGTTTCGGGTCATACCTCGGTACGCTGTCGTCGTTGGGCGCAGCCATTTTATTAACGGAGTTCGTTCGTTGGACATTGAGACCGCCCCCATCCCGTTTCCGCTGCCCGTCGACCCGCAGATGTCCGACCCGGACCAGCAGCAGATCGTGCAAGACATGCAAGCCTTGGCGCTGGCAGTGCAACGGGCGGCAGAGGGGCTGGCGCGCTGGCAGGTCCACAGTTTCGAAGAGATCAGCGAGGTGCCGCTGACCGGTGCAGAGATCACCCTGTTGCAACTGATCGGACAGGACGGCACGGCCAAATCGATCAAGGAGCTGGCCGCCGCCACCAACCGCACCGACATCCCCAATATCCAGTACTCCCTGCGCAAGCTGGGCACGGCGGGCTTGACGCGCAAACAGGGCGCCGGGCGGTCCGGTGTGACCTACCAGCTGACCGCCGCAGGCAACCGGGTGCATGACGATCTGATGTCGCACCGCGTTGCGCTGGCGCGGCGGGTCCAGGCGCTGCAAGGCGATCTGGCGCAGCAGCTGCGCGCCACCCGCACCGCGCTGGATACCCTGGCCGGTACCTATGGCGAGGTGCTGCATGATCTGCCGGAGCGGGCCGAGCGCTGAACGCGAGAACCCGCCACCTGACTGAACCTGACTGCGACGGACGGCGGGCGCCCCGGCGCTGCCCCATTGCGCCTGCCGCCGCGGCGGGCATAAGGTTCCGCCATGATTGAACTCAAGGATCTCCAGCTTCTGGCCGCCCTGGCGCGGCATCAGCATTTTGCCAAGGCCGCGGCGGATTGCGGCATGTCGCAGCCGGCCTTTTCGATGCGGATTCGCAATCTGGAGGATCGGCTGGGCCTGTCCATCGTGCGCCGGGCCAACCGGTTTCAGGGGCTGACCGAAGAGGGCCTGATGATCGTGCGCCGCGGGCGGTCGATTCTGGATGACGCCCGGGCGCTGGAGCAGGAAATCGCGGCCAGCCGGGGCGAGGTCACCGGCACGCTGGTGTTGGGGGTGATCCCCACCGCCACGGCCTGGGCGGCGCAGCTGGTGGACCGGGTGCGGCAGCGCTATCCGCGGATCCTGACCCAGCTTGAGGCGACCACATCTCTGGCTATCCAGCAGCGGCTGTTTGATGGTACAATCGACGCAGGCATCACCTACGCTGACAGCATGGGCCGCGAGTTGGTGAGCGTGCAGCCGCTGTATGACGAAAGCTATGTGCTGCTGGCGCCGGAGGCGATGGTTGTCGGACATGACGAGACCATCACCTGGGCCGAGGCCGCAGAGCTGCCGCTGAGCCTGCTGAACCAGCAGATGCAGAACCGCCGGATTCTGGATCGGATCTTTGCCGATCTGGCATGCAAGCCGGACATCGTGTCCGAATCCAACGGCTTCATGGCGTCGATGGTTCTGGCGCTGGAGGGGTCTGCAGCGGCGATTCTGCCACGGGCGCTGACCCAGGCGCTGGGCGCGCTGGGCGGCACCCGGGTTCTGGACCTGGTCGAGCCGGAGCAAAACCGGCAGATCTGCATCGCGACCCTGGACCGCAGCCCGGAGCTGACCACGATTCAGGCGCTGAAACGCGTGGTTGCGACCTTTGCCGATGCAGATGCGGCGTAAATCGATCGATAAGCTCTACTTATCGTGCATTCCGTTTTCTAGATTTGACGATATAAATACTTGATGGCATCTCGGACGGATTACGTGCTGACTGGAGGGCCCTATGGCACCATTGGATGATAGCAAGGGCGTATGGAAGTCCGGCCGCGGCAAGGGGCGCAAGACGCCCAAAGGCCGACAGGTGGATGACCAGGCGCTGAGCGAGGTTCAAACGCTGCTGGGGGACCGCCCACGCAACCGCGACTTGCTGATTGAGTTCCTGCATTTGATTCAGGACGCATATGGCCACCTCTGTGCGGCGCACATCCGGGCGCTGGCCGAGGAGATGCGCACGGGGCAGGCGGAAATCTATGAGGTAGCCAGCTTTTACGCGCATTTCGACGTGGTGCGCGAAGGTGACACGCCGCCGCCGGCGCTGACCATCCGGGTCTGCGACTCGCTGTCGTGTGAGCTGGCCGGTGCCGAACAGTTGCAAAAGGCGCTGGAAGACGGGCTGGACCCCGCGGAGGTCCGCGTTTTGCGCGCGCCCTGCATGGGCCGCTGCGACACAGCGCCGGTGCTGGAGATCGGCCACAACCACATCGACCATGCAACGGTCGAGAAGGTCGAGGCGGCAATTGCAGCGGGCGACACCCACGCACATGTGCCCGAATATGAAACCTTCGCGGCCTATCAGGCCGAAGGCGGCTATGCCACGCTGAAAGAGCTGCGCGCGAACGGCGACTGGGAAGCGGTTCAGGCAAAGGTCAAGGAGGCGGGGCTGCGCGGCCTTGGCGGCGCGGGTTTCCCCTCCGGCACCAAATGGGGCTTTGTGCGCGCCAATGAGGGCCCGCGCTATCTGGCCGTGAACGGCGACGAGGGCGAGCCGGGCACCTTCAAGGACCGCTACTATCTGGAGCGCACGCCGCATGTCTTCCTTGAGGGCATGCTGATCGCCGCTTGGGCGGTCGAGGCCGAGAAAGCCTTTATCTACATGCGGGACGAATATCCGGCTGTGCTGGAGATCCTCGCAACCGAGATCAGGGCGCTGGAAGACGCGGGCGTGGTTGCGCCGGGCTACATCGATCTGCGCCGCGGCGCGGGCGCCTATATCTGCGGCGAAGAAAGCGCGATGATCGAGTCGATCGAAGGCAAGCGCGGTGAGCCGCGCCACCGCCCGCCGTTTGTGGCGCAGGTGGGGATCTTCGGGCGTCCGACCTTGGTGCACAACGTCGAGACCCTGTATTGGGTGTGCAAGATCAACCGCGAAGGGCCGGAGTGCCTGAACTCGGTCGAGAAGAACGGCCGCAAGGGGCTGCGCAGCTATTCGGTGTCGGGCCGGGTGAAGAACCCGGGCGTGCATCTGCTGCCCGCCGGCTCCACCATCACCGACATCATCGAGGCTGCGGGCGGCATGCTGGATGGCCACAGCTTCAAGGCGTATCAGCCGGGTGGTCCGTCCTCGGGCCTGCTGCCGGCATCGATGAATGACATCCCGCTGGATTTCGACACGCTGCAGCCGCATGGCACCTTCATCGGTTCCGCCGCCGTGGTCGTGCTGTCCGATCAGGACTCGGCCCGCGATGCGGCGCTGAACATGCTGCGCTTCTTCGAGGATGAAAGCTGTGGCCAGTGCACCCCTTGCCGGGTCGGCTGCGAAAAAGCGGTGAAGCTGATGCAGGCCCCGAAATGGGACCAATCGCTGTTGGAGGAGCTGAGCCAGACCATGGTCGACGCCTCGATCTGCGGGTTGGGTCAGGCAGCGCCGAACCCGATCCGCCTGACCATGAAACATTTCCCCGAGGAGGTCTGAATCATGAGCACTCTCGTTACATTCACCCTCGACGGCAAAGAGGTCACGGCGGAAAAAGGCCAGACCATCTGGGAAATCGCCAATGGCCGCGGGCTGAAGATCCCGCATCTGTGCCACAAGCCGCAGCCGGGCTACCGCCCCGATGGCAACTGCCGCGCCTGCATGGTGGAGATCGAGGGCGAGCGCGTGCTGGCGGCCTCCTGCATCCGCGAACCCAGCGAGGGCATGGTTGTCACCACCAACAGCGCGCGTGCGGAAAACGCCCGCAAGATGGTGATGGAGCTGCTGGTCGCCGACCAGCCGGAGCGCGAGGAGGCGCATGACAAATCCAGCCACATGTGGGACATGGCAGAGCTGAACGGCGTCACCGAAAGCCGCTTTCCCAAGCTGGAAGAGGGCCGCATCCCGCTGCTGGACGACAGCCATGTCGCCATGAGCGTCAATCTGGATGCCTGTATTTCCTGCGGCCTGTGCGTGCGCGCCTGCCGCGAGGTGCAGGTGAACGACGTGATCGGCATGGCGGGCCGCGGCCATGATGCCTATCCGACCTTCGACATTGCCGACCCAATGGGGGCGTCGTCCTGTGTGGCCTGCGGCGAATGCGTGCAGGCCTGCCCGACCGGCGCGCTGATGCCCGCGACCGTGGTCGACGCGGCGCAGGTGGGCGACAGCAAGGACTACGATTCCGAGACCGAAAGCGTCTGCCCCTTCTGCGGTGTGGGCTGCAAGGTCAGTCTCAAGGTGAAGGACGGCAAGGTCAAATATGTCGAGGGCATCAATGGCCCGGCCAACGAGGGGCGCCTGTGCGTGAAGGGCCGTTTCGGCTTTGACTATATCCACCACCCGCACCGGCTGACCAAGCCGCTGATCCGCCGCGAGGATGCGCCGCCCAAGGGGCTGAACGTGGATCCCGGCAATCTGTCCACCCATTTCCGCGAAGCGACTTGGGAGGAGGCGATGGATCTGGCCGCCAAGGGCCTGATGCGCCTGCGCGACGAGAACCCGAAATCGGTTGCGGGCTTTGGCTCGGCCAAATGCACCAATGAAGAGGCGTATCTTTTCCAGAAGTTCATCCGCCAGGGTTTCAAGCACAACAACGTCGACCACTGCACCCGCCTGTGCCACGCGTCCTCTGTTGCGGCGCTGATCGAAAACGTCGGCTCGGGTGCTGTGACGGCGACGTTCAACGAGATCGAAAATGCCGATGTGGCCATCGTCATCGGCTCCAACCCGATTGAGAACCACCCCGTTGCGGCGACCTATTTCAAACAGTTCACCAAGCGCGGCGGCAAGCTGATCGTGATGGATCCGCGCGGCGTCGGCCTGCGCCGGTTTGCCACGGAGATGGTGCAGTTCCGCCCCGGTGCGGATGTGTCGATGCTGAACGCGATCATGAACGTGATCGTCGAGGAAGAGTTGTACGACAGCCAGTACATCCATCGCTGGACGGAGAACTGGGAGGCAGAGAAGGAACACCTGCGCCAGTTCACGCCGGAGAAGATGTCGGAAATCTGCGGCGTGTCCCCCGAGCAGCTGCGCCGCGTCGCGCGCACCTTTGCAAACGGCAAGGCGGGGCTGATCTTCTGGGGCATGGGCATCAGCCAGCACATCCACGGCACCGACAACTCGCGCTGCCTGATCAGCCTCGCGCTGATGACGGGCAATGTGGGTAAGCCAGGCGCGGGCCTGCATCCCTTGCGCGGGCAGAACAACGTACAGGGCGCATCCGATGCGGGCCTCATCCCGATGTTCCTGCCGGATTACCAGACCGTGACGTCTGATGATGTGCGGCGCAGCTTCACCGATGTCTGGGGCGGCGGCGACTTCTCGAACGAGAAAGGGCTGACGGTCACGGAAATCGTCGACGAAGCCTATGCTGGCAATATCAAGGGCATGTACATCCAGGGCGAAAACCCGGCGATGTCCGATCCGGATGTGGATCACGCCCGTGATGCGTTTGCCAAGCTTGAGCTCTTGATCGTGCAGGACATCTTCCTGACCGAGACGGCGAACTACGCTGACATCATCCTGCCGGCCTCGGCGCTCTATGAAAAGAACGGCACGGTTTCCAACACCAACCGGCAGGTGCAGCGGGTACGCCCCGCGGTGCCGCCCCCGGGCGAGGCACGTGAGGACTGGCAGATCACCGTCGATCTGGCGCAGCGCATCGGCCTGCCTTGGGACTACAAGGATGTCTCGGAGGTTTTTGCCGAGATGAAGCTGAACATGGCCTCGCTCGACAACATCACCTGGGAGCGACTGGAGGTGGAGACCATCACCTATCCGTCGCTGCATGAGACGGACCCTGGTCAGGCGATCGTGTTCGGGGACGGTTTCCCGCGCGAGGGCGGTCGCGCCCGCTTTACCCCGGCGGCGGTGATCGCCCCGGATGAGGCCCCGGACGCGGAGTTCCCGATGATCATGACCACCGGCCGCCAGCTGGAGCATTGGCACACCGGCTCGATGACCCGCCGCTCCAAGGTGCTGGACGCGGTCGAGCCGGAAGCGAACTGCTCGCTCAACCCGCGCACCCTGAAACTGATGGGGGTGGAGCCGGGCGAGATGGTGCGGCTGACCACCCGGCGCGGCTCGATCGAGATCATGGCGCGCGCCGACCGGGCCATTGCCGAGGACATGGTCTTTGTGCCCTTTGCCTATGTGGAGGCCGCGGCCAACATCCTGACCAACCCGGCGCTGGACCCATACGGCAAGATCCCGGAGTTCAAGTTTGCCGCGGTCCGGGTCGAAAAGGTCGAGGCACAGATCGCGGCAGAGTAGGTCGTGACGCAAGAGAGGCAGGCGGGCGCCCCCAGTGGGCGCCCGTTGTCGTTTGGGCAGCGGGCCCGTGGCTTCGGAAACGGAATTCGACCGACACGGTTTCTGGCAGGTCGTGCTGGCGGCCGGTGATTCCGATCAGAATCCGGGAGGTGGTTGTGGGTAACTGGGGTGAGTCTGTGGGTAACTGCGCGCAGGCGGCGTTGGCCGCAGGATGTGGCGCCTTCGGACCAGTCCTGCGCCGCAAAATAAGGTCAGAGAGCCTGACTTTATTGCCATCTAACTATCTGATTTCTTTGCGTTGTGCGTTTTTCTTTCCGCAAAGCCGCGTTTTTGTGAATTTTTGGGTTGCGGGGGTGGGGCACTCGCCGTAGAACCCCCCTCACCGGCGGCGCTGAGGCGCTGCTGACGGATCGGAGAGACGGTCGGACACGCTGGAAAGACGGCGGCATCTGTTGGATGGGATGAGGCGGGCGCGCCGGGAGATTGGCGCATCGGTCTTGTTTTTGGCCTTCGGGTGTTAGCTCTTTGACATTGATGGATAACTGAAGAGATATGTGGGCGGTT